>JBLMVY010000227.1:0-15363 GCA_050256935.1 Candidatus Levyibacteriota bacterium
TCGCGACCTCGTAGGAGGCGACGCGCTCCGGCTCGAGGCCGAGCTGCTTCAGCGTGTCGTCGATCTTGCTCATCCGGTAGTAGGCGAGCTCCGAGCCCTTGACGAAGTGGCACTGGTACTCGTCGCCCTTCTTGCAGCCCATCATCATCACGCCGTCGTAGCCGGAGTTGAGCGCGTCGGTGATCCAGATCGTGTTGACCGAGCCCAGGCAGCGCACCGGGATCGCGCGGACGAACGCCGAGTAGGCGGTCCGCGACAGCGCCGCCATGTCGAGCGCAGGATAGGCGTCGTTCTCGCAGGCGAGCAGCAGGATGCGCGGCTTCTCCGAGAACTCGTCGGGCATGTCGACGGCCTTGATCTGCGCGCCGACGGTGTCGACCGAGTAGTTCTCGAACGAGATCACGCGCACCGGGCAGGCGCCCATGCAGGTGCCGCAGCGCCGGCAGCGGGACTCGTTGAACACCGGGAAGCGCTTCTCGTCCTCGTCGATCGCGCCGAACGGGCACTCGACGGTGCAGCGCTTGCACTGCGTGCAGCCCTCGAGACGGACGATCGGATAGGACAGGTCGCCGGCGCGCGGGTGCGCCGCCCGGCCGCGCGAGGCGTTCTCGACCGCCTGGATCGCCTTCAGCGCCGCGCCGGTCGCGTCCTCGGTCGCCTGGAACATGTCCATCGGACGGCGCACCGGCCCGGCCGCATAGATGCCGGTGCGGCGGGTCTCGTAGGGGAAGCAGATGAAGTGCGAGTCGTTGAAGCCGTTCTTCAGGATCGGCAGGTCCTTGCCCTGGCGATAGTTGAGGTTGAGCACCGACACCTGCTGCGCGCGCTGCGGGTCGTCCTCGGGCAGCTCGATGTTCACGCCGCTGTTGGGAACCTGCCCGGTCGCGAGCACGACGAGGTCGGCGTCGATCGTCGCGTCCTCGTCGAGGATCAGGTCGCGGAAGCGGACGGTGCAGCCCGCGCCGGTGGCGTCGACCTTGGCCACCTTGCCCTTGGTGAACACGACGCCCTTGTCCTGCGCGCTGCGGTAGAAATCCTCGCCCATGCCGGGCACGCGCAGGTCGGTGTAGACGACGACCGCGTCGACGTCAGGATTGGCGTTCTTGAAGTACTGCGCCTGCTTGATGCTGGTCCCGCAGCAATGGCCCGAGCAGTAGGGCAGGTGGGTCCCCGAGTCGTCGCGCTGTCCGGCGCACTGGACGAACACGACGCTCTTCACCTCCTTGCCGTCGCTGCGCTTGATGGGGCCGCCGTCGGCCGCCCGGGCGAGCGCCTCGAGCCCGGCCTGGTCGACGACGTTGGGCGCGCCGCCGCCGAGTTCGGGGAGCTTCCCGATGTCGTAGGTCGAGAAGCCGTTGGCCTGGACGATCGCGCCGACCTCCTCCTCGGTGATCGCACCGCTCTCCTGCGCGACCTTCACCTTGAAGCGCCCCGGCGCGCCCGCCGTCTCGGCGATCGTCGAGCCGAGATGGACGCGGATCCTGGGATGCGAGCTCACCTTCGCGATCAGCTCGGCGATGCCGGTGTCCTGCGGCTCGGCGTAGGGCGCCTTGAAAGGCACGCGCTTCCACATCTTCGCCGCCCAGCCGCCCAGCGCGCCGGTCTTCTCGACGACGACCGCCTCGTAGCCGGTCTCGGCGGCCTCGAGGGCCGCGGTGAGGCCGGCCATGCCGCCGCCGACGACCAGGATGCGGCGGTTGGTGGCGGCGTTCGGATTGCCGGCCGGCACCTTCATCTTCTTGAGCTCGGCGCAGCCCATGCGCACGTAGTCGTCGGCCATGTCCTGGCGGACCTCGTCGTGCTCGCTGCCCGGTGCGACCGCCCACAGCACGCCCTCGCGCAGGTTGGCGCGGGTCATCGCGACGCTCGGGAAGCGGAACGCCTCGGTCTTGGCGCGGCGCGAGCAGGCGCCGATCATCACGTGGGTGACGCCGTCCTTCTCGATGTCGTCGCGGATCACCTGCACGCCTTCCGCGCTGCAGAGGAAGTCGTGGCGCCTGACCACCTGCATCTTGCCTTCCTTCTGCGCGATCTTCTCGAGCTGCCCGATGTCGAGGGTCTCGCCCAGACCGCAGCCGGCGCACAGGTACGCGGCCGTCTTGACTTCGCTCATGCCTGCTCCTCAGCCGCGGCGGAGCGGCGCGTCACCTTGATCGCGCGCAGCGCCGCCGCCGTTGCATTCTGCACCGCCCGGTTGACGTCCAGCGGGCTCGACGCCGAGCCTGCCGCGCACTGGCCGCCGTCGACCGATCCTTCGATGAATCCGGACGAATCCGTCACGATGCCGGCAGGCAGCGTGATGCCGCGGGTCTCGGGTTCCATGCCGATCGCCAGCACGACGAGATCGTGCGCGGTCGCATAGCGGTGGTAGCCCTCGGTGTCCACGCCGTGGACCACCGGCTTGCCCGCCTTCTCGTCGAACTCGATCTTCGCCGGCTTGGACTTCACGAAGTTCACGGTCTTGTCGCGCTGGACGCCGCGGTAGAAATCCTCGAGGCGGTCGATCGCGCGGATGTCGATGTAGTAGACGGTCGAGCGCGCGTCGTCGCCGAACGCCTCGCGCACGTATTGCGTCTGCTTGAGCGAGGCCATGCAGCAGATGCGCGAGCAGTGGCGCAGGTGGTTCTCGTCGCGCGAGCCTGCGCACTGGATGAACGCGATGTCCTTGGCCTCGCTGCCGTCGGAAGGCCGCAGCAGCCTGCCGCCGGTCGGACCCGCCGGGTCGGCCATGCGCTCGAACTCGACGCTGGTGACGACGTCGGGCACGCGGCCGTAGCCGTAGGGCTGGATCTTCGCGGCATCGTAGGGTTTCCATCCGGTCGCCCAGACGACGGCGCCGACGTTGAGCTCGACCGTCTCCTCCTTCATGTCGAGGTCGATCGCGCCGTACTTGCAGGCGGCCTTCGCGGCGTCCGCGTCGGCGGTGCCGATGATCGACGGATCGACCACGTAGCGCTGCGGATACGCCATGGCGTGCGGCAGGTAGGCCGCCTTGATCGGGCGCAGCCCGTAGTTGGCGGGATCGGGAATCTCCGCGGTCACCGCGTGGGCGCACTCGCCGCAGGCGGTGCAGCGCTCGTTGACGAAGCGCGGGCGGACCTTCAGCGTGACGCGGTAATTGCCGGGCGTGCCGGTGACCGCCGTCACCTCGGTCATGGTCAGCACCCGCACATTGGCGTTGGCCTTGAGGCGCCGCAGGTTGATCTCGAGGCCGCAGGTCGGGTGGCACATCTTGGGGAAGTACCGGTACAGCAGCGCGGTGCGCCCGCCGAGCGTGGCGTCGCGCTCGACGAGCACGACCTCGCTGCCGCATTCGGCCGCTTCGAGCGCGGCGGTCATGCCGCTGATTCCCCCGCCGACCACGAGGATGGTCTGGCTGGTCGCGACGGATGCCGTCATGGAGTCTCCACGGATTGGGTTCCCGTCGCGCCGTCGGCGCGGGGACACGGTGACCGCGCCGGCCCGACGGACCGGCGCGAAAGCTGACCACCATCAGACATCAATCATCCCCCTGAAGGCTATTCCCCGGATGGGGTAGTGGGCGGCGTGGGCCGGATCTCGAAGTCGAGCGTCGCGAGGTCCGCCATGATCCACGTGGCCGGGGCGCCCAGCCCCGCGACCGTTCCCGGATTGACCAGCCAGGTCGAGCCGCCCTGCACATTGTGCTGCTGCACGACGCTCGCGTGGTGCGAATGTCCGCAGCAGACGATGTCGTAGTCGCCGGTGCAGGCAAGACCTCGACCGTAATGTGGGTAATGCGTCGCGATCATCCGCCGCCCCGCGAGCGTCAGTTCGGCGTCGGCGCCGTGGTAGGTGATGAGGCCGCCGGACGCGGTCGACATGCGAAACAGCGCAGGCGGGTCGCCGAGGTTGTTGCCGTGAACGAGGTGCACCGGCAGGCCCAGTGCCAGCAGCGGCCGCAGCGTGTTGGCGCCGATCAGATCGCCGCAGTGGACGACGGCCTCGGCGCCGGCGGCCCTGGCTTCCCTCACCGCGGCGGCGAGCATCGGCGTGCGGTCGTGGCTGTCCGAGACGATGCAGATTCTCACGGCGAGGGTGAAGGCGGGGCCGACCCGCGCTCAGGACGTCGATCGCGGCGGCTCGGCGGGCGCGATGCCGAAGACCCGGTCGAGTGCCAACTCGCGGATCAGCCGATCGGCGGCAGCCTGGCCATGCTCGCGGACGACCGCATCGAGGATCAGCCGCGCCCCGTGCCGGTTGTAGCCACCGCCGAAGGCGACCTGCGCCTGCAGGAGCTCGCGCGCCTTCGCGATCGTCATAGTATTGCCGGGCCCTGGTAATCGTCGTCGGCGAGGTCGGCGGCGGTCGCGCCCGAGGAGATGCCCGAGCTTCGCCGCTCGTGGTCGGACTGGACGCGCAGCAGCGTCAGGACGCAGTCCTCGAGGTCGTCGTATTCGGGGCGGCCGGTCGCGTACTGGTCGGCGTCCGAGTAGAAGAACTGGCAGCGATAGCGGTCGATTCCGACCTTGAACACCACGAAATGGGCGCCGCGCCGCGTCCAGTAGAGGGTCGGGCATTGCGTCATGCCGGCGTCGCCGGCGTCGAGCTGAAGCTCGCTGTCGGCGAGCTCCAGATCGACCGCCTCGCCATAGCGCTGCATCAGCACGCCGGCCGCAGCGGTCAGTTCGGCTTCGGTGAAATCGGGAATCGGATTGCTCACGGCGGGACGCACTGGACAGACGTCCCCGAATTCTAGCAGGGGGCCACGGCCGGCCACCGCCCGCGCGCAGCGGCGGCCGGCGGCGAAAGGCCCGGCCGAGCGCGCTGTCATCGGCGGTCACGCCGCTGTCATCGGCATGTCATCTGGCGCCGTCACAATCCGCCGCGATCCTTTCATGCACCGCAGACCCAAGGAGATGCAGACGATGCTCAAGATCACCCGCATGCTGGTCGCCGCGACGGCCCTGTCGGCCGCCGTCGGCGCCAACGCCACCGATTTCACCGGGGCGGGCTCCACCTTCGCCTATCCGATCTTCGCCAAGTGGGCGGACACCTACAAGAAGGACGCCGGCATCGGCATGAACTACCAGTCGATCGGCTCGGGCGGCGGCATTGCCCAGGTGAAGGCCAAGACCGTCGACTTCGGCGCGTCCGACATGCCCCTGACGGTCGCCGATCTGGACAAGGACGGCCTGATGCAGTTTCCGGCGATCATGGGCGGCGTGGTGCCGGTCGTGAACCTCGAGGGCGTGAAGCCCGGCACGATGAAGCTGACCGGCGCCGTGCTGGCCGACATCTACCTCGGCAAGATCAAGAACTGGAGCGACCCGGCGATCGCCAGGCTCAACCCCGAGCTCAAGCTCGCGGCCGAGCCGATCACCGTCGTCCGCCGCTCCGACGGCTCGGGCACCACCTTCATCTGGACGAACTACCTGTCCAAGGTCAGCGCCGAGTGGAAGGACAAGGTCGGCTCGAGCACCGCCGTCGCCTGGCCCGAAGGGGTGGGCGGCAAGGGCAACGAAGGCGTCGCCGCCTATGTCCAGCGCATCAAGGGGTCGATCGGCTACGTCGAGTATGCGTACGCCAAGAAGAACACGATGACCTACGCGCTGGTCGCGAACAAGGAAGGCGCCTACGTCCAGCCGAACATCGCCTCCTTCCAGGCGGCTGCCGCCTATGCCGACTGGAAGTCGGCGCCGGGGTTCTACGTGATCATCACCGACCAGCCCGGCAAGACCACCTGGCCCATCGCCGGCGCGACCTTCGTGCTGCTGCACAAGACGCAGGACAAGCCCGCGAACGCCCAGCAGGTGATGAAGTTCTTCGACTGGTCGTTCAACCACGGCCAGAAGGCGGCCGAGGAGCTCGACTACGTGCCGCTGCCGGCCAACGTGGTGCAGATGATCGCCGCCGCCTGGCACTCGGAGGTCAAGGACCCGTCGGGCAAGGCGATCTGGAACTGATCCCGGCAATCCCGGAACGCGGCAACACCCCTCCGGTCCCGTCCCGCGCCCCTCCGGCGCCGGACGGGATTGTCTCGCCCGGCCCCGAAGGAACGCTATGATGTCGGCCTCCGAGGCCCAGGTATTGTCGATGCCTATGAACGATGCCGCGCTGCGGCACCCCGAGGCGCCCGAGGCGCCGCGTGCGTCGCCTCCCCGCTGGCAGGACCCGCTGTTCGAGCACACGACGCGCCTGTTCGCCATCCTGGTGCTGGCGCTCCTCCTGGGCATCATCGTGGCGCTCGCGTACGCCGCGGCGCCCGCGATGCAGCGCTTCGGCCTCGCATTCTTCGTCACCGACGTCTGGAACCCGGTGACCCTCAAGTTCGGGGCGCTGGCGCCCATCTACGGCACGCTGGTCACCTCGGCGATCGCGCTGGCGATCGGCGTCCCGCTGAGCTTCGGGATCGCGCTGTTCCTCACCGAGATGTGCCCGGCCGTGCTGAAGCGGCCGCTGGGCACCGCGGTCGAGCTGCTGGCGGCGATCCCGTCGGTCATCTACGGCATGTGGGGGCTGTTCGTGTTCGCACCGTTCTTCGCCGATCACGTGCAGCCGCTGCTCACCGACACCCTCGGCCGCGTCTGGCTGGTCGGCGCGCTGTTCCAGGGTGCGCCGACCGGGATCGGCATGCTGGCGGCCGGGGTCATCCTGTCGGTGATGATCATTCCGTTCATCGCCTCGGTGATGCGCGACGTGTTCGAGGTCGTCCCTCCGGTGCTGAAGGAGTCGGCCTACGGCCTCGGCTGCACGACCTGGGAGGTCGTGCGCAACATCGTCCTGCCCTACACGCGGGTCGGCGTCATCGGCGGCGTCATGCTGGGACTGGGGCGCGCGCTGGGCGAGACGATGGCGGTGACCTTCGTCATCGGCAATGCCTACCGGATCCGCGCCTCGCTCTACGAGCCGGGGAACTCGATCGCCTCCGCGCTCGCCAACGAATTCAACGAGGCCTCGGACCCGGTGCACCGCGCATCGCTGATCGCGCTCGGGCTGGTGCTGTTCGTGCTGACGCTGGTGGTGCTGGCGGCCTCGCGCTGGCTGATCGCGCATCTGGCGCGGGCCGAAGGAGCCAAGACGTGAGCGGCCGCGCACCGAGCCTCTACCGCAGGCGCGTGTGGGTCAACCGCGTCAACCTGGCGATGTCGCTGGCGACGATGGCGATCGGCATGGTGTTCCTGCTGTGGATCCTCGTCGTGCTGTTCCGCAACGGCGTGAGCGCGGTGTCCCCGGCGCTGTTCACGCAGATGACGCCGCCCCCGGGTTCGGCCGGCGGATTGCTCAACGCGATCTACGGCAGCGCGCTGATCGTCGCGACCGCGACGCTGATCAGCACGCCGATCGGCATCCTCGCCGGGATCTACCTCGCCGAGTACGGACGCAACAGCGCACTGGCGGAGACCGCCCGCTTCATCAACGACATCCTGCTGTCGGCACCCTCGATCATCCTCGGCCTGTTCGTGTACACGGTCTACGTGCTGTACGTCGGTCATTTCTCGGGCTGGGCGGGGTCGATGGCACTGGCGCTGATCGCGATCCCCGTGGTGGTGCGGACGACCGAGAACATGCTGCGGCTGGTGCCCGCCAGCCTGCGGGAGGCTGCCGTGGCGCTCGGCGCGCCGATGTGGAAGGTGGTCCTGATGGTGACGCTCAAGGCGGTGCGCGGCGGCGTGATCACCGGCGTCCTGCTGGCCGTCGCCCGGATCTCCGGCGAGACCGCGCCGCTGCTGTTCACCGCCCTCAACAACCAGTTCTGGAGCACCGACATGAACGGGCCGATGGCGAACCTGCCGGTGGTCATCTTCCAGTTCGCCATGAGCCCGTTCGACGACTGGAAATCGCTGGCGTGGGCAGCGGCCCTGCTGATCACGCTGACGGTGCTGATCCTGAACATCCTGGCGCGAACCGTGTTCCGCCAGCCCTCGGTGCGCTGAGACTCCGCCGCGGAACGCCATGAACCTCGAGATCGCAATGCCCATCGCCGGCGCCGTCGCCGACCGCGCCGCCTCCGGTCCGCGGACCGAGGCGCCGCCCAAGATGTCGATCCGCAACCTGGATTTCCACTACGGCGGCTTCCAGGCGCTGAAGAATGTCAGCTTCGACATCGCCGAGCGCGACGTGACGGCCTTCATCGGCCCGTCGGGCTGCGGCAAGTCGACGCTGCTGCGCACGCTCAACCGGATGTACTCGCTCTATCCGAACCAGCGCGCCACCGGCGAGATACTCTTCAACGGCGAGAACATCCTCGACCCGGGAACCGACCTCAACCTGCTGCGGGCCAAGGTCGGGATGGTGTTCCAGAAGCCGACGCCCTTTCCGATGTCGATCTACGACAACATCGCGTTCGGCGTGCGGCTCTACGAGCGGCTCTCGCAACGCGACATGGACGAGCGCGTCGAATGGGCGCTCACCAAGGCGGCGATGTGGGACGAGGCGAAGAACAAGCTGAAGCAGAGCGGCATGGCGCTCTCGGGGGGCCAGCAGCAGCGCCTGTGCATCGCGCGCGCGGTCGCGGTCAAGCCCGAGGTGCTGCTCCTCGACGAGCCGACCTCCGCGCTCGACCCGATATCGACGGCCAAGATCGAGGAGCTGATCTCCGAGCTCAAGGCCGACTACACGATCGCCATCGTCACCCACAACATGCAGCAGGCGGCCCGCGTGTCGGACCGCACCGCCTACATGTACCTCGGCGAGGTGATCGAGTTCGGCGAAACCGACCAGATCTTCCTGCGGCCCGCGCGCAAGGAGACCGAGGATTACATCACCGGCCGCTTCGGCTAGGCCGGCAGGATGCGATCCCATTGCGTGGCGCGGAACGGAACGGAGCGATGAGATGAGTGACCACACCAACAAGCAGTTCGACGCGGAGATGGAAGCGATCCGCTCCGGCGTCCTGTCGATGGGCGGCGTCGTCGAGCAGCAGCTGACCCGCGCGATCGCGGCGCTGGAGAAGGAGGACGACGCGCAGCTGCTCGACGCCGTCGGCGAGAACGAGGCGGCGATCAACAACCTGCAGATCGCGATCGACCAGCAGTGCGCGCAGATCATCGCCAAGCGCCAGCCCGCCGCCGTCGACCTGAGGATGATCCTGACCGTCAGCAAGATCGTCAACGACCTCGAGCGCATCGGCGACGAGGTGAAGAAGATCGCGTACAAGGCGGCGGATACCTACGGCAACGCGCGGATCGCGCGCGTGCGCTACTACGACGCCACGCAGGCGCTGGCCAACGCCATGTCGATGCTGCGCCTCGCGCTAGACGCGTTCGCGCGGCTCGACGTCGCGGCCGCCGCCGAGGTCGTCGACCGCGACACGGCGATCGACGCGGCGTTCGCGTCGATCCTGCGCCAGCTGGTCAGCTACATGATGGAAGACCCGCGGACGATCACCCCGGCGCTGGAGATCGTGTTCATCGCCAAGTCGATCGAGCGCATCGGCGACCACGCGAAGAACATCGCCGAAGCGGTGGTCCAGGTGGTGAAGGGCAAGGACGTGCGGCATGCGTCGGCGCAGGAGATCCGCGCGGAGATCGCCGAGCCATGATGCCGACGATCCTGGTCGTCGAGGACGAGCCTGCGATCGTCGAGCTCCTGAAAGTCAACCTCGCCGACGCCGGCTACGGCGTGAAGACGGCGACCGACGCCGAGTCCGCGCAGGTGGCGCTCAGGCAGGCGCTGCCGGACCTGGTGCTCCTCGACTGGATGCTGCCGGGCCAGTCCGGCCTCGCCCTGGCGAAGGAATTGCGCGGCAATCCCCGCACGCGCGAGCTGCCGATCATCATGGTCACCGCGCGCTCCGGCGAGGCCGACAAGGTGGCGGGACTGGAGGCCTGGGTCGACGATTACGTGACCAAGCCGTTCAGCCCGCGCGAGCTCAAGGCGCGCATCAAGGCGGTGCTGCGCAGGCGCGCACCGGAGGCCGCCCAGGAGCCCCTCGAGGCCGGCGGCCTGAGGCTCGACCCGGTGACCCAGCGCGTCAGCGTGTCGGGACGCGAAGTGCCGCTCGGGCCGACCGAATTCCGCCTGCTGCGCTTCATGCTGGCGCGCCCCGAGCGCGTGCACAGTCGCGCCCAGCTGCTCGACATGGTGTGGGGCGACCATGTCTACATCGAGGAGCGCACCGTCGACGTCCACATCCGGAGGCTGCGCGTCGCGCTGGAGCCCTTCGGTGCCGACAAGCTGATCCAGACCGTGCGCGGCAGCGGCTACCGGCTGGCGGCTCCGCGCTGATGGCGCGAAGCCGCGCATGAGCGAACGCACCCGGCGATGAGATCGGTCGTCCGCCAGGGTCTGGTCGCGCCGGGAATCGTCGCCCTCCTGACCCTCGCTGCGCTCGTCTTCGCCGGCAGCGCGGTGGCGCTGGTGGTCCTGGCGATCGGCGCGGCCGTGATCATCGCCGATCACCTCCGGCACCTCGACCAGGTCACGCAATGGGCCAGCGGGGAGCTCGACGCGCCGGTGCCGCACGGGCGTGGCGCCTGGGTCACGACCTTCGCGGCGCTCCATCGTCGCGCGCGCCAGCGGGCCGCGCACGAGCGCGACCTGCGCCAGGTCATCGAGCGCTTCCAGCAGGTGGCCGCGGCGATGCCCGACGGCATCGTGGTCCTCGACGCCGGCAACCGGATCGACTGGGCCAATCCCCGCGCGCAGGCGCAGCTCGGCCTCGACGCGGCGCAGGACCGCGGGCAGCCGATCGTCAACCTGGTGCGGCAACCCGAGTTCCTGCGCTACCTCGAGGCCCGCGACTACGGCGGCTCGATCGTCGTCGCCTCGGGCCGCGACGCGGGGCGGATGCTCGCGCTCCAGCTCGTGCCATTCGCCGTCGACCAGAAGCTCCTGATGTCGCGCGACGTCACCGAGCTCGAGGCGGTGGCGCGCATGCGGCGCGACTTCATCGCCAACGTGTCGCACGAGCTCAAGACGCCGCTCACCGTCGTCAGCGGATTCATCGAGACCCTGCAGGACCTCGAGCTCGACCTGCACCAGCGGACGCGCTTCCTGCAGCTGATGCAGGAGCAGGCCCGCAACATGCAGCGGCTGGTGGCCGACCTGCTGACGCTGTCGGCGCTGGAGAGCGAGCACAACCCGCTCGCCGAGGAGCGCTTCGCGATCGCGCCGCTGCTCCTCGAAGTGTCGGCGGACGCCAAGGCGCTGTCGCGGGGGCAGCATCAGGTGGTGCTCGACATCGGCGAGGCCGCGACCGTCCACGGCAGCCGCGACGAGCTCGCCAGCGCCTTCGGCAACCTGGTGAGCAACGCGATCCGCTACACGCCCGCCGGCGGGACGATCACGCTGGCCTGGCGCGTCGAGGCCGACGGCAGCGGCGTGTTCGCGGTCAGCGACACCGGGATCGGCATCGCCCCCGAATACCTGCCGCGCCTGACCGAGCGTTTCTACCGGGTCGATCGCAGCCGCTCGCGCGCGACAGGCGGGACCGGGCTGGGACTGGCGATCGTCAAGCACGTCGTCCTGCGCCACCAGGCGCAGCTCGAGATCGACAGCGAGCGCGGCAAGGGGAGCGTGTTCGCCATCCACCTGCCGGCGCGGCGCATCGAGCGCGCACCGGAGATCACCCGGCAGGTCCCGGCGCCAGCCGACCGGGAGAGCGCGGGGCGCGCGCCCGGCGGGGGTGCGCCTACCAGTAGCGAAGCGCAGCGCGGAACAGCGACCTGATCTCGTCGCGCCCGACGTCCACCGGCGCGTTCTTGATCACCCGGTATTGCGGCTCCGCACCGGTCGCCAAGGCGTCGAGCTGATCCTCGCCGAAGCCCAGGGCCTCGAGGCCGTTGGGCATGTCCGCCGCCTTCATCAGCTCGATCACGCGGCCGGCGAGCACCTCGCCCGCGTCGGCATCGGCGGCGCCGCGGGTGTCGGCACCCAGCGCGCAGGCGCAGCGCAGGTGGCGCTCGGGATGCGCGGGCGCCGTGTGCCGCCACACCGACGGGTTGTTGAGCACCACGGCCATGCCGTGCGGGATCAGCGTCTTGCCTTCGGGGTATCCGGCGACGTGCCAGTCCCTGACCAGCCCCGACACCGCGTAGGACAGGCCGTGCGGCAGGTGGCAGCCGGCGGCATTGAAGGCGATGCCGGCGAGCATCGCCGCGTACATCATCTCGCTGCGCGCCTCGGTGTCGGAGGCGTCGCGCACCGCGCGCACCAGATACTTGCCGACGCTGTCCAGCGCCTGGACGGCCAGCGCGTCCGAGAACGGGTTGGCGCCCTGCGATACCGGGCGCAGGATGCCCTGGGCCTTGTTGAGGCGGCGCGGGTAGAGGCGGGCGGTGAGCGACTCCAGCGCATGGCTCATGCAGTCGAAGCCGGTCGCAGCGACGACGCTCGCCGGCAGCGAGCGCGTCACGTCGGGGTCGACCAGCGCCACCGTCGGGATCAGCCGCCGCGAGATGATGCCGGTCTTGGCGTTGATCGACGACAGGGTGAAGATCGCGATGCCCGTGGTCTCCGACCCCGTCCCCGAGGTCGTCGGGCAGGCGATGTGCGGCCGCACCGGCCCGGGAACCCGCGCGCCCGCGCCGATGGGCGCGTTGACGTAGGCCATGAACTCGGCCGGGTGGCTCGCGTACAGGTTCGCCGCCTTGCAGGTGTCCATCACCGAGCCGCCGCCGACCGATACGTAGCCGTCGACGTTCGCCTCGCGCGCGAAGCGCGCGGCGTCCTGCAGCGAGCGGTCGTTGGGCTCGATCTCGACCTCGTCGTAGACGACGGCGTCGACCTTCGCCGCGGCGAGCGACGCCTTCACCTTCGCGACATGCTCGCCCGAGGCGAGGCGGCGGTCGGTGAACAGCGCGACGCGCGACAGGCCCAGCTCCGCCGCGTTGTCGCCGGCCTCGGCGAGAACGCCCGGGCCGAAGGTGAACGTGGGCATGCCCAAGGTGAATCCCCGGTCGCTGCCCTCGAGTGCGGCGAAATCAGCGTGACAACAGGCCATGACTCGACTCCTTGGATGCGCTTTTGGGGTCGCGCGACGCCGGCGCGGGAACCGCGCGGCGCGGTGGGTGGTGCGGTCCCCTCGACTCAATCATGCGCCGCGCCGAGGATGGTCGCCGCGATCTTCTCGGCGACCATCACCACCGGAACGTTCGTGTTGCCGGACACCAGCGTCGGCATGATGCCGCAGTCGACCACGCGCAGGCCCGCGACCCCGTGGACGCGAAGCTCGTGGTCGACGACCGCCATCGGGTCCCCTGCGGGTCCCATCCGGGTCGTGCCGCTGGGATGGAAGATGGTCCCGGCCGTGTTCCTCGCGAATTCGAGCAGGTCGGCGTCGGTCACGGCCGCGGGGCCCGGCCGGTACTCGGCGGCGACGAACGGACGCATCGCGTCGGTCGCGGCGAGGCTGCGGGCGAGGCGGATGCCCGCGGTCAGCGTCGCCCGGTCCTCGGCGGTCGACAGGTAGTTCGCCTGCATCGCCGGCGGCTCGAAGGGGTCGGTGGAGCGAATGCGCACGGTGCCGCGCGAAGAGGGCCGGAGCTGGCACACCGACATCGTGAACCCGGAGAACGAATGCACGGGCGAGCCCGCCATGTCCGAGGACAGCGTCGCGAAATGGAACTGGATGTCCGGGCGGCTGGCGCCGGGCATCGCCCGCGCGAAGATGCCGCCCTGGTTGATGCCCACGGCCATCGGGCCGCTGCGCGCCAGCACGTACTGGAGGCCCAGCGCCAGCTTGCCGCGCCAGCTCGCGAGCATGTCGTTGGTCGTGACCGGCTGCGTGCAGCGGAAGATCACCCGCGCCTGCAGGTGATCCTGGAGGTTCTCGCCCACCCCCGCGAGCGCCCGCACGACCGGAATGCCGTGCGCCTGCAGCAGCGAGCCCGGCCCGATCCCCGACAGCTGCAGCAGCTGCGGGGACTGCAGCGCGCCTGCGGCGAGGATCACCTCGCGGCGCGCGGCGGCTTCGCGATCGGCGCCGCCCTGGCGGTAGCGGATGCCCGTCGCGCGCGTGCCGTCGAACAGGACGCGCGACGCGTGCGCGCCGGTCTCGACGCGCAGGTTCGGACGCCCGCGCGCCGGCCTGAGGTACGCGACCGCCGTCGAGCAGCGCCGGCCGCGACGGGTCGTCAGCTGGTAGTAGCCGGCGCCTTCCTGGCGCGCGCCGTTGAAATCGTCGTTGCGGGGGATGCCGAGCTCGCCGGCGCCCGCGATCATCGCCTCGACCAGCGGGTGCGTCGCGCCGATGTCGGAGGCCCACAGCGGGCCATCGGCGCCGTGGTACTCGCTTTCGCCGCGGACGTTGTGCTCCAGCCTGCGGAACCACGGCAGCACGTCCGACCAGCCCCAGCCCGGGTTGCCCTGCGCCGCCCAGTCGTCGTAGTCCTCGCGCTGGCCGCGGATGGAGATCAGGCCGTTGATCGACGAGCTTCCGCCCAGCGTGCGTCCGCGCGGCCAGTAGATCTTGCGGCCGTTCATGCCCGGATCGGGCTCGGTGTAGAAGCCCCAGTTCAGCACCGGATGGAACATCGTCTTGGCGTAGCCGATGGGAACGTGGATCCACGGGTACGAGTCCGGCGGGCCGGCTTCCAGCAGCAGGACGCTGTGACGGCCGTCGGCCGAGAGACGGTTGGCGAGCACGCAACCGGCGGAGCCGGCGCCGACGATGACGTAGTCGAAACTCGTTTCGGGTCCGGGCATGGGAGGCAGGCGGGTCGCGCGGTCGTGGCCGCGCCGGGTTGGCGATCCAGGCCGCTGATTGTAAAGGACTTCGCCGCGGATCTCCGGCGGCCCTGGAAGCCGCGAGCCGCGGTTTGACCCGTTGGCGCGGTAACTGCTAGAATCGCACGTTTCGACGGAGGGGTTCCCGAGCGGTCAAAGGGAGCAGACTGTAAATCTGCCGGCTCTGCCTTCGAAGGTTCGAATCCTTCCCCCTCCACCAATCAGGAGTCAGGGAGCAGGAGACAGGAAACAGTCGACAGCTCCACGCCCGCGACGAGGTGGTGAACTGTTGCCCGTTGCCTGACCTCTGTTGCCTGGCATGCGGGTGTAGCTCAATGGTAGAGCAGAAGCCTTCCAAGCTTACGACGAGGGTTCGATTCCCTTCACCCGCTCCAGAATCGCCGGAATTGACAGGATTTGGCAGGAATCACGCGGATTTAGCGCCCATGTAGCTCAGTGGTAGAGCACTCCCTTGGTAAGGGAGAGGTCGCGCGTTCAATCCGCGCCATGGGCACCACGAACTCGTTGACACGATCTGACCAGACGGCCGCCGCGGCCGACCGCAACCCTCAACCCGCCGCAAGGCAGAAGCTGAACCGCTAGGAGTCGAACGACATGGCCAAGGGCAAATTCGAGCGTACGAAGCCGCACGTGAACGTAGGGACGATTGGTCACGTGGATCACGGGAAGACGACGTTGACGGCGGCGATCACGTCGGTGCTGTCGAAGAAGTAT
>JBLMVY010000228.1:0-3299 GCA_050256935.1 Candidatus Levyibacteriota bacterium
GCGTCGGCCTCCCGCAATCGCGCGGCGGCAGGCCCTGCGGGCTTTCGCTCCGCGCGCCGCGCTCATGCGCGCTCCACCGTCACCGGGCCCGACAGGCCCTCGAGGCCGCAGGTCGACGGATGCGCGGCGGCGATGCGCACGACACCCGGGGGAACCGCGGGATCGACCTGGGTCGCGAGCACGGCTTCGCCGGCGCCCTGCCTGACCTTGATCTGCGCGCCTTCGGCGATGCCGAGCGCGTCGAGCAGCGTTCTGTTGACGCGCGCTTTGGGCGGCCGCGCGTCGGCGGTCTGCTGCAGCGAAGCGGCGCGCCGCACCAAGGGATCGGCGAAGTGGATCGGGACGTCCGCGACGCGCTCGACCGCGGCAGCGGAGGTTGCGGGCGTCGCGATCGGCGTGCGGGTCGCATTGGAGAGGCGCGATGCGAGGTCGCCGGCCTGCGCGAGCGCGGCGTCGCGAACGGCCTCCGCGGTCTCGAAGGCGAAGTCGGGGACCTCGAGCATCGTCCCCAGCACGCGCAGCACCTTCCATCCCGGCCGGCTCTCGCCCGCCGGCGCGGCCACCCCGTGGAATCCCTGCACCCGGCCCTCGCAGTTGACGAAGGTCCCGGAGGTCTCGGTGAACGGCGCAACCGGCAGCAGCACGTCGGCGTACTTCATGCCATGCCGGAACGGGCTCAGCACCACGACGAATTCGGCCTTCTGAAGCGCCGCCCGCGCCGCGACCGGATTGGCGCAGTCGAACTCGGGCTCGGCGTGCACGACCATGTAGGCGCGCCGCGCCTCGGCGCCGTCTGCGCCCAGCATGGTCCGCGCGTTGCGGCCGCCACGCTGCGGCAGCGCTGCGGCGACATGGCCGCCGACGGTGTTGGCGGCCTCCGTGAGCACGCCGAGCGTCGCGCCGGTGATCGAGGCGAGCGCCTGCGCCAGGGCCGCGATCTGCGAGGCCTCGGCGTGCTGTACCGCGTAGTTGCCGAGGAGGATCGCGCGACGCTCGCCGGTCAGCAGGCTCGCGGCGATGACCTCGGCGCCCGCGGTGGGCTCGATTCCCGCCAGTGCCTGCGGCACCTCGCTGCCGGCGCCCTGGGACGCTGCGACGACGATCTCGGCCAGCATCATCGGCAGCAGCGACGGCGGAACGATCGCGCGATGCGCGACGTGCATCAGCCAGTCGTCGTCGACCGAATGCAGCGAGGATATCTGCGCGCCCTTCTTCGCAGCCTGACGCAGCCGGTGCGCGAGCAGCGGATGGTCCTTGCGCAGGAAGCTGCCGACGACCAGCGCCCGGTCGAGCTTCTCGACCTCCGCGATCGGCATGCCGAGATGCGGAATGCCGGCGCGCGCCGCGTCGTCGCGGAAATCGGTCTGCCGCAAGCGGAAATCGACGTTGTCGCTGCCCAGCCCCCGCGCGAGCCGCGCGGCGAGCGTCATCTCCTCGAGGGTCGCATGCGGCGAGACCAGCGTGCCCAGCGCATCGCCGCCGTGCTTGGCGACGATGTCGGCCAGGCCACTGGCGGTCAACTCGAGCGCCGTCGTCCAGTCGACGGTCTTCCACTCGCCGCCCTGCTTGATCATCGGTGCGGTCAGGCGCTCCTCGCTGGCGAGCGCCTCGTAGGAGAAGCGGTCCTTGTCGGAGATCCAGCACTCGTTGACCGCCTCGTTCTCGAGCGGAACGACGCGGAGCACGCGATTGTTCTTGACCTGGACGACCAGGTTGCTGCCCAGTCCGTCGTGCGGCGAGATGCTCTTGCGCCGCGCGAGCTCCCAGGTCCGGGCCGCGAAGCGGAAAGGCCTGGACGTCAGCGCGCCGACCGGACAGATGTCGATCATGTTCCCGGAAAGCTCCGAGTCGACGGTGCGCCCGACGAAGGCGACGATCTCGGCATGCTCGGTGCGTCCGATCATCCCGAGCTCCATGATGCCGCCGATCTCCTGCCCGAAGCGTATGCAGCGCGTGCAATGGATGCAGCGCGTCATCTCCTGCGCCGAGATCAGCGGTCCGAGGCTCTTGTGCACGACGACGCGCTTCGGCTCGCGGTAGCGCGATGCCGAGGCTCCGTAGCCGACGGCCAGGTCCTGCAGCTGGCATTCGCCGCCCTGGTCGCAGATCGGGCAGTCGAGCGGATGGTTGATCAGCAGGAATTCCATCACGCCCTGCTGCGCCTTGACCGCCTGCTCCGAGTGCGTCCACACCTTCATGCCGTCGGTGACCGGCGTCGCGCAGGCCGGCAGCGGCTTGGGCGCCTTCTCGACCTGGACGAGGCACATCCGGCAGTTCGCCGCGATCGACAGCTTCTTGTGGTAGCAGAAGTGCGGCACGTAGATGCCGAGACGGTTCGCGGCATCCATCACCGTGCTGCCGTTGGGCACCTGCAGCGCCTTGCCGTCGATTTCGATGTTCAGCATCGAGGGTTCTGGTGATCGTGGCCGGTGGCAGTCATGCGTAGGGCGCAACGACGCAGCGCCCATGCTGGATGTGATGCTCGAATTCGCCGCGGAAGTGCTTGATGAAGCTGCGCACCGGCATCGCCGCGGCGTCGCCGAGCGCGCAGATCGTCCGTCCCTGGATGTTGTCGGCGACCGAATTGAGGACGTCGAGGTCCTCGGGACGCCCCTTGCCGTGCTCGATGCGGTCGATCATCCGCCACATCCAGCCCGTGCCCTCGCGGCAGGGCGTGCACTGGCCGCAGGACTCCTCGTAGTAGAAGTAGGACAGGCGCAGCAGGCTCTTGACCATGCAGCGAGTGTCGTCGAGGACGATGACCGCGCCCGAGCCCAGCATCGACCCCGCCTTGGCGATCGCGTCGTAGTCCATCGTGAGCCCCATCATCACCTCGCCCGGGAGCACGGGAGCCGACGATCCGCCCGGGATCACCGCCTTCAGCCCCCGGCCGCCGCGCACGCCCCCGGCCATCAGCAGGAGGTCCGCGAACGGCGTGCCGAGCCTGATCTCGTAGTTGCCGGGGCGCTCGACGTCGCCCGACACCGAGAAGATCTTGGTGCCGCCGTTGTTCGGCAGCCCGAGGTTCAGGAACCATTCGCCACCGTTGCGCATGATCCACGGCACCGCGGCGAAGGTCTCGGTGTTGTTGATGGTCGTCGGCTTGCCGTAGAGGCCGAAGCTCGCGGGAAACGGCGGCTTGAAGCGCGGCTGCCCCTTCTTGCCCTCGAGGGACTCGAGCAATCCCGTCTCCTCGCCGCAGATGTAGGCGCCGTAGCCGTGGTGGTTGAACAGGTGGAAGGAAAAGCCGCTTCCCAGGATGTCGTTGCCCAGGAAGCCCGCGGCGTAGGCCTCCGCGA
>JBLMVY010000229.1:0-2821 GCA_050256935.1 Candidatus Levyibacteriota bacterium
GAACGATCCCGGCCGCATGGCGGCTGGGGAGCTTCAGTGGCATCGCCGGCGATGCGACGACCGAGCGCTCTGCCAACGACCACGACGCGCGGATCGCGGAAGCTGCGAAGGGGGTCGCGGCGCCGCCCCCCGACATCGCACCCGACGACATCCTGCGCTTTCCACGCGGCACCAATGCCGGCGAGTGCCTGCACGCGATCTTCGAGCGCATCGACTTCACCGCCCCTGCGGGTTGGCGCGACGCCATCGCCGAGGCCCTTGCCGCGCATCCGCAATTCGGGTCCGGCCTGAACGCGGCGAAGGAAACGCCCGCACTCGCGAACATGGCCGCGCGGATGCTGGGCGACGTGATGGCAACGCAACTGCCGGGGGGCATCGTCCTCGGGTCCGTACCCGCGGCGCGCCGTCTCAGCGAGCTCGAGTTCAGCCTGCCTTCGCCGCGCGTGTCGGCGAATGCGCTCAATGCCACGCTGAAGCGCCTCGGCTACGACGTGCCGCGCCTCGCCTTCCGCGACCTCGAAGGCTACCTGCGCGGCTTCATCGACCTCGTGTTCGAGCACGACGACCGCTACTACGTGCTCGACTGGAAATCGAACCACCTCGGCTACACCGCATCCGACTACGGTCCCCACGCCTTGCAGGCGACGATGGCCGAGCACAGCTACCATCTTCAATACCTGCTGTACTCGCTCGCCGTCGACCGCTATCTCGCGCGCCGGCTGTCCGGCTACCGCTATGACAGGCACTTCGGCGGCGTGCTCTACCTCTTCGTGCGGGGTGTGCGTCCCGGCTGGGCCAATGCCGACGGCACGCCGGCGGGGGTATTTCAGCATCGGCCGGCGGCGGCCGCGCTCGCGAGGCTGGACGCACTGTTCGCCCATCCATTCGCGGAGGCGCGGCCATGAGCGCTGCCACGCCCCTCCCGGGCGCGAACGTCGCCGCGTCCCCCGACCAGGCGCTGGCGGAGGGTTTCGCCCATCACGTCGCCCGCTGGGCACGCGAGCGCGACGTCCCCGACCACGCGCTCGATGCGCTGCGCCTGGCAGCGCGTGCGGCCAGCCTCGACACTGCGTCGGGTCACGTCTGCGCCCATCTCGCCGACATCGCCGCCGCCGACCCAGGGAGAGACGAGCAGGCGCTGCGCCATTCGCTGCTGGCGTCGGGCATGGTCGGAACGCCCAAGGCGCCCGAGGGGCACCCGCTGATCCTCGACGACGACGGCCGCGTCTACCTGCACCGCTACTTCGATTACGAGCGCCGGCTGGCGCGGCGGCTGATGACGCGCCGGCATCGCGAGCAGGACGGCATCGACGCGAGCGTGAAGGCGCTGCTCGACCGGCTGTTCGCCGCCAGCGCGGGGCGGCTCGCCGACCGACCCGACTGGCAGAAGATCGCGACGGCCCTGGCGCTCGAGCGCCCCCTGACCATCATCAGCGGCGGGCCCGGCACCGGCAAGACGACCACGGTCGTCAACGTGCTCGCCTGCGCGCTCACGGCAGCTCCGGGATGCCGGATCCGGCTCGCGGCACCCACCGGCAAGGCGGCGGCGCGAATGCTGGAAGCCATCCGCCGCGCCGCGGACGACCTGCCTGACGGTTTGCGCGAGCGCCTGCCCACGGAGTCGTTCACCGTCCACCGGCTGCTGGGCGTGCTGCCCGATGGCCGCTTCCGGCACGGCATCGACAATCCGCTGCCGATCGACCTCCTGGTCGTCGACGAGGCGTCGATGCTCGACCTGGCGCTCGGGACCCGGCTGGTCGAGGCGGTGCCGCCGGAAGCGCGCATCATCCTTCTGGGCGACAAGGACCAGCTCGCCGCCGTCGAATCCGGCGCCGTCTTCTCCGAGCTCTCCGCCGACCCGACGCTGGGCGCCGCATGCATCGAGCGGCTGTCCGAGGTCACTGGCATCCCGGCCGCGCGCATCGCATGCGCGCCGCCGATCAAGCCGACGCCGCTGCACGACAGCGTCGTCTGGCTGACCGAGAACTTCCGCTTCGCGAAGGACTCGGGCATCGGCCGCCTCGCGACGCTGGTCAACGCCGGCGAGCCCCAGGCGGCGATCGACCTGATGCGCTCCGACAGCGATCCGGCGCTCGAGTGGATCGAGGACGCCGCTCCCGTTCCCCGGACCGCATCGCTGCAGCGGATCGTCGACGAAATGGAAGCTTACGTGCAGGCTGCGCGCGCCGCCCTCGGCGACAAGGCTGCCCTCTTCGATGCGCTGGGGCGTTTCCGGGTGCTGTGCGCCGAGCGCGAAGGCCCGCGCGGCGTCGCCGCGATCAACCACTACATCGGGCAGCAGTTCCGCAGGCTGCTCGACCATCCGCTCGATCCCGGCAGCCGCTCCGACTGGTATCCGGGGCGCCCGGTGATGGTGCTGCGCAACGACTACGTGCTGAAGCTCTTCAACGGCGACATCGGCATCGTGCTGCCCGACGCGACGGGCACGCCGATGGTGCTCTTTCCGGACAGCGATGCGGGCTTTCGGGCAGTGCCCCCGCTGCGCCTGCCCGAGCACGAGACCGCGTTCGCCACGACCGTGCACCAGGCGCAGGGCTCGGAGCGCGACCGGGTGATGCTGATGCTCCCCGCAAGGCCCAATCGGGTCGCGACGCGGGAGCTCGTCTACACGGCGATCACGCGGGCGCGCGCGGGCGTGATCGTCGTCGGCGGGGCCGAAGTCGTCACGCAGGCGATCGCATCGCCGACGCGCCGGTATTCCGGGCTGGTGGCAAGGCTCGCCGAGCAGGGAAGAACGAGGCAGGAACGCCGGGACCTCGCCGCCGACGCCCGCGAAGCCTAGGTCGGCGCGTCGGGTGGC
>JBLMVY010000230.1:0-6019 GCA_050256935.1 Candidatus Levyibacteriota bacterium
CCGCCTGGTGCGAGATCGACGCCTGCCTGAGCGCCTCGAGATAAGGATGCTTGATGTTCTCCTTCTGCTTGTCGAGGCAGTACTCGGTCTTCGCGCCGTTGGTTCCCTCGGTCGACTTGGCATAGCCGAACTCGAGGATCTCGATCGCCTTGACGTCGCGGCACATGGTGTACAGGTGCTCGACGGCGTCGAAATAGCAGTCGAGGGCCGGTCCCCGATCCGCGTGGGGGCAGACGTAGTTGTGGGCGGGACCGGGATTGCCGCCGATGGTCACCGCGCCGGCCGGCGCGACGGCCAGCGGCGCGAGAGCGAGGGAAAAGGCGAGGACGAGCGGTCGGAACATGGCGCAGGTGAAATGGGGGCGTCGGCGCAGAATGCTACCGCCGATCGTGCACCCGGCTCAACCCGCCCTTCGGATGATGGGCGCCGTTCGGCAGCCGCCGACGGGATGGCGCCGCACCGGTCGTCAGATCGTGCAGCCGCCCGAGACTTCGATCACCGCGCCGTTGATGTAGGAGGCTTCGTCGGAGGCCAGCCAGGCATAGGTGTTGGCGATCTCCTCGGGCTTGCCGAGGCGCCCCATCGGGACCTTGTCCTCCATCATCTTGATCACCTTGTCGGGGATCGACGAGAGGATCGGCGTCTCGATGAATCCGGGGCAGATCGCGTTGGCGCGGATGCCCTTGCGCCCGAGCTCGCGCGCCCAGGTCTTCACCATGCCGATGACCCCGAACTTGGTCGCCGCGTAGTTGGTCTGCCCGAAGTTGCCGTAGAGGCCGACGATCGACGACGCGTTCAGGATCACGCCCGAGTTCTGCTCCAGCATGATGTCGACGACCGCCTTGGTGCAGTGGTACACGCCCTTGAGGTTGACGTCGATCACGCGCTCGAACTGCTCGTCGGTCATCTTCTTGAACTGCGCGTCCTGGACGATGCCCGCGTTGTTGACCAGGGTGTCGATCCGGCCCCACTTGGCCATCACGCCGGTGACCATCCTGGCGATGCTTTCCTTGTCGGTCACGTCGACCTTGAATCCGGCGGCCTCGCCGCCCGCGTCGAGGATCGCATTGACCGTGTCGTCGACTGCCGCCGGGTTGATGTCGCACACCGCGACCTTCGCCCCCTCGGACGCGAACTTGAGGGCCGTCGCCCGGCCGATGCCTTGGCCTGCACCCGTGATGATCGAGACCTTGTCGCAAAGACGCATGGGTGAATCCTCGTGCAGTTTGGGGGTGTCCGGCGGCTGGGAGAGCCCGGACCGACCCGCAAGCAATCGCCTAATCTAGCTGAATATGCTGCATCGCACAAGGAATATGCGGCCCGCAACGCGCGGATTCCACGCCGAAGTGGTGATTTGGTCACATGCAAAAATATTATGTAAAACAAGATCTTGTGATAGCAGTCCAAACCGGTAGGGCGGCGACTCGACCGACCCGGCGCCTCCATCGATCCCGTCAGCCGGGGCGCTCTACTGCTGTGCGCAAGCGGGGCGCAAGCGGGGCGCAAGGATCAGGGATCCGCGTAAGCCTCGATGACCAGTTGGACCGATTGCAGACCGTTCCACGCATTGAGCTCGGGGCGGTAGAGGGCCCGGATGCGCGCGGGGAGGGTCGCGGGCGTGCGGAAGGCGATCGCGGGATAGCGCTCGCCATCGCGTTCGAGCGTCAGCTTCGCGTGCCCGTCGCCGACGCTGCGCTGGGCGACGACCTGGAAGCTCCCATCGAACGTCGGGGGCGCGAAGCCCTGGCCCCACACCTGGCGGCGCAGCGCGGCGCAGAGCTCGACCGTCAGCTCGCCGCGCCCGAGCTCGCCGTCGCTTTCGTGCCGACGATGCAGCGCCGCCTCGGGCAGCCACTCGCGCGCGACCGACTCGAAGGTCTCGGCGAAACGGGCAAGGGCGTCGGCCGGGATCGACACGCCGGCGGCGAACGCATGGCCGCCGAAGCGTGTCACCGTCCCCGGCGCGCGCTTGGCGACCAGATCGAGCGCGTCGCGCAGGTGAAATCCCGCAATCGAGCGTCCCGAGCCCCGCAGCTCGGCGTCGCCGCTTCGGGCGAAGACGATGCACGGGCGGTGGTAGCGGTCCTTGAGCCGCGACGCCACGATGCCGACGACGCCCTGGTGCCACTGTGGGCGGTGCACGCACAGCGTGTAGCCGTCGTCGTCCGCCAGCGCCTGTCCGGCCTCGACTTCCGCCAGCGCTTCTTCCTGCATCGAGGCCTCGATGTCGCGGCGCTCGCGGTTCAGGCGGTCGAGCTCGCGCGCGAGCCCCAGGGCCTCGGCGGGACGGTCCGCGAGCAGGCAGCGTATGCCGATCGACATGTCGGCCAGCCTGCCGGCGGCGTTGAGCCGCGGACCCGCGACGAAGCCGAGGTCGGTGGCGGTCGCAAGCCGCGCGTCGCGTCCCGCGGCAGCGAAGAGGGCGGCAACCCCCGGCTGCGCGTGTCCGGCGCGGATGCGTGCGAGCCCCTGTTCGACCAGGATGCGGTTGACCTGGTCGAGGCGCACGACATCGGCGACGGTGCCCAGCGCCACGAGATCGAGCAGGGCAGCGAGGTTGGGCCCGGCGCCCCCGGAAAACGCTCCGGCGTCGCGCAGCCGGGCGCGCACTGCACACAGCACATAGAACATGACGCCCACGCCCGCGATGTTCTTCGACGGAAACCTGCAGCCGGGCTGGTTGGGGTTGACGATGATCGCCGGCGTGGGCAGCTCGGGGCCCGGCAGGTGATGATCGGTGACGAGGACGTCGATCCCGCGCCCGGCGGCCGCCGCGACGCCCTCCACGCTCGCGATGCCGTTGTCCACGGTCACGATGAGGCGCGGTTCGTCGCGTGCCGCGACCTCGACGATCTCCGGCGTCAGGCCGTAGCCGAACTCGAAGCGGTTGGGAACCAGGAATCCGACGTCGGCTCCCATCATCCTCAACCCACGGACCCCGACTGCGCAGGCCGTCGCGCCGTCGGCGTCGTAGTCGGCGACGATCAGGATGCGCTCGCGCCGGGCGATCGCGGCGGCGAGGCGCTCGGCCGCCTGCGCGATGTTGCGCAGCGACCCGAAATCGGGGAGGGCCGCAAGCGAATGATCGAGTTCCCCCGCCGAGACGATGCCGCGTGACGCGTAGATGCGCGCGAGCACCGGCGCGATGCCCGCCGCGACCAGCGAGCGCGCCGCGTCAGGGACGATCCGGCGCGTGATCTTCATCGGCGGCAGGCGCGGCGGGGATCAGGAAAGGCCGGGCGCCCCAGCGCGCACGCAGGCGCGCGAGGCGCCCCGAGGGTGTCGCGGTCCAGGTCGCCGCCAGGCCGTTGCCGTCGGCGAGGAGGTGCAGCGCGTCGAGGCGCCGCTGGTCGAGCGCGGCGAGCGCGGGCGCCAGCCAGTCGCGCACGAACGCGCCGACGCCGCCGTCGGCGCCAGCATTGCCGATGACATCGGTGACGACGACGGTGGCCGGGTCGCCCCCGCGGTCGCGGTCCGGCGGGTCGCGGCGCCGCAGCACTTCGTCGAGCCAGCCGGGCGCCGGCGGCCAGGGGGTCGCGCTGTCACCGGTCGCAAGTGCGATTCCACGCGCGAGGTCTCCTTCATGGCCTGCGGCAGCCGCCACGCGGACGGGTGCACGCGAGCCGTGGCGCGCGAGCCTCCCGCCTCCCCAGAACCAGACGCCATTGACGGTCGGGCGACCGCGCGCCTCGCGCGCGACATTCACCGGATGTTCGTGCAGCAGCATCGCGGCTTCGTCCTGCCAGCGTTTCCAGGCCTGCGCGTGGGGGCCCCGGGGCAGGTGCGCGATCAGGCTCCGTCCGACGACGGCGTCGATCGGCGTGGTCGCGACATCGGGCGTCCGTTCGGCGTGGATGAACCATGCATCGGCGCGCGGCGCCCTGAAGCGCAGGCCGTCGACCGCGAAATGGGCGGCGAGGGTGGCGACCAGCGCGTCGGCCTCGTCGCGGTCGAGGTCGTCGATGCGCTCCGTCAGCACGACGTCGGTCGCGCCCGCCTCCAGATGGACAGGATCGGCGGCGGCCACGAAACCCTCGCCCGGATCGTCGCCCGCCCCGAGCGCCGCCAGAGGTGCGATCGCCGTGCCCTCGGGCCATTGCAGTGCGTCGAGGATCGCGCGAGCGATCCCTTCCGGCTGGATCCGCGGGGCGCCGGCACGACCGGCAAGCCGGGCGCAGGTCGGATCGCGCCCGAGCAGGTCGGCGGGCGCGAAGAGCAATCCGGGAGCGACGAGTGCGAGAGGCATCGAAAGTCGTGGTGGCCGTCGTGGCAGAAAGCCGCGCACCCGGAGCGTGAGGACCGACGGCGAGGGGAGGCCGCGCTGCCGATGCCTGCCGGCGAAGGCCAATTGCGGCGCGCCGCGACGGAACGACGCTGCGCCGCATCAGTCTAGCATGCGATAATCGCGCGGCGTCGATGCACCGGGCCGCGGACGAACCCCTTCCGCTCCCGGCGCGCGGTCCTTTCTCCCCAGCATCCTCCGGAACGATCTTGTCGCCATACGAACTGGCCGTCGGGCTGCGCTATACCCGTGCGCGCAAGGGGTCGGGGCGCAATTCGTTCATCTCGTTCATCTCGCTGATCTCGATGGCCGGGATCGCGCTGGGGGTCGCGGCGCTGATCGTCGTGCTGTCGGTGATGAACGGGTTCCAGCAGGAGTTGCGCAACCGGATCCTGTCGGTCGCCTCGCACGTCGAGATCCGGGGGTTTCCCGACCTGGCCGATCCCGCCGGCATCGCCGCGATCGCGCGCAGGAATCCGCACGTGGTCGCGACGGCACCGTACGTCGTCGGCGAGGCGATGCTCTCCGAGGGCGACGTCAACCGCGGCGCGCTGCTGCGCGGCATCGACCCGGCGCAGGAGGACAAGGTCGAGGACATCGCGAATCACATGCGCCGCGGATCGATCGCGTCGCTGACGCCGGGCAGCTTCAACATCGTCCTCGGGATCGAGCTCGCGCGCGCGCTGGGCGTGCAGGTCGGCGACCGCGTCGTCGCCATCACGCCGCAGGGCAACGTGACGCCGGCGGGCGCGCTGCCGCGCCTCAAGACATTCCGGGTCAGCGGTGTCTTCGAGGTGGGAATGTACGAGTTCGACAGCGGGCTTGCGTTCATCAATCTCGACGACGCGGAGAAGCTCTACCGGCTCGACGGTGCATCGGGCGTCCGCCTGAAGCTCGACGACATGTTCGCCGCACCCCGCGTCGCGTCGGAGCTGCAGGCGGACGTGCCGGGCGACGTGGAGGTGCGGGACTGGACCCGCAACCACGCGAACTTCTTCCGCGCCGTCGCCATCGAGAAGCGCGTGATGTTCATCATCCTCACGCTCATCGTCGCGGTCGCGGCGTTCAACATCGTGTCGGCGCAGGTGATGGTCGTGCAGGACAAGAAGGCCGACATCGCCATCCTGCGCACGCTGGGCGCGGCGCCGTCGTCGGTGATGACGATCTTCGTCATCCAGGGCGCGCTGATCGGGATCATCGGCACGCTGATCGGGGTCGTGGGCGGCGTGCTGCTGGCGCTCAACATCGAGACCGTGGTGCCGGCGATCGAGCGGACGTTCCACATCCAGTTCCTCGACAAGAGCGTCTACTACATCAGCGACCTGCCCTCGGACCTGCAGCGCGGCGACGTGATCACCATCGCCGCGATCGCGCTGGTGCTGGCGTTGATCGCAACCCTCTATCCGAGCTTCCGCGCCGCCCGCGTCAACCCCGCCGAGGCGCTGCGCTATGAGTGACCCCGCGGCGCGACCGCCCGCCACCCCCGTCGTCGCCTGCCGCAAGCTGCGCAAGACCTATCGCGGCGGATCGCTCGAGGTGCCCGTCCTGCTGGGCATCGACCTCGATGTCGCCGCCGGCGAGCGCGTGGCCATCGTCGGCGCGTCCGGGTCGGGCAAGAGCACGCTTCTGCATCTGCTGGGCGGCCTCGATGCGCCGACCGCGGGGGACGTGATCGTCGAGGGCACGCCGCTGGCGACGCTGTCCGAGGCCGCGCGCGGAAGGCTGCGCAACCGTGCG
>JBLMVY010000231.1:0-4841 GCA_050256935.1 Candidatus Levyibacteriota bacterium
GGTTCCTGCAATGGGTCGACCACGGATCCATCGCCCACGTCGGGGGCACCAGCTGGAAGACGCCCGAGACCAAGGAGCTGATCGAATGCTACGTGGACCAGCGTTTCCTGGAATTCGTGCATGACGACGTCGTCCGCAGGCGGTATGCTCGCCGCTTTCGCCCGTGGCGGTCGGCCGCGGAGGTGCGGGCGTCGATGCCCATGACGCCGCAGGCCTACGCCTGGCTGGAGCAGGTCGACGGCATCGTCGACCGGATCGTCCGGGCGCTCGGCGAGCGCGGCGCGCCTGCGGCCGCCGCCCTGCACGCGCGGCATTGACGTCCGTCGCGACCCGATCATCTCGAGCCAAGCCCTCCCACGCAAGCTCCCCGACGCCAGCCCCCCAGCGCAAGCCCTCCCGACGCAGACCGCGACCCCGCCCCGAATCCCCGATGTCCTACCGCCCGGAACCCCCGTTTTCGCACGATCGCATCGCCCGCACCGGCGTGCTGCTCGTCAACCTCGGCACCCCGGAGGCGCCGACGCCTGCGGCGGTGCGGCGCTACCTTGGCGAGTTCCTGAGCGATCCGCGCGTGGTCGAGATTCCGCGCATCCTCTGGTGGCCGCTGCTGCACGGCATCATCCTGCGCACGCGCCCGTCGAAATCGGCGGAGCGCTACCAGGCGATCTGGACCCGCGACGGCTCGCCGCTGGCGATCCACACGGCCAAGCAGAAGGTCCTGCTGTCCGGCTGGCTCGGCCAGCGGCTGAAGGAGCGGGGGCTGCCCGCCGATCTGTGCGTCGTCGACTACGCGATGCGCTATGGCGAGCCGTCGATCGGCAGCGTCGTCGAGCAGATGCGGGCAGCGGGTTGCGCGCGGATCCTGGTGGTGCCGATGTATCCGCAGTATGCGGCGAGCACCACGGCGTCGGTCGTCGATGCGGTCGCCGCCCATGTCGCGAAGCTGCGCAACGTTCCCGGCCTGCGCTTCGTCGACACCTTCCACGACGATCCAGGCTACATCGGCGCGCTGGCGCAGGCGGTCAACGACTACTGGACGCGGCATGCGCGGCCCGAGCACCTCGTCATGTCGTTCCACGGCGTGCCGCGCGTCACCCTCGACCGTGGCGATCCCTACCACTGCCATTGCCAGGCGACCGCGCGGCTGCTGGCGCGGGAGCTGGGGCTGGAGTCGCGACAGTGGTCGATCAGCTTCCAGTCGCGGTTCGGCCGGGCGCGCTGGCTGACGCCCTACACCTCGGACACCCTCGCGGCGCTCGGCAAGGCGAAGACGCGCCGCGTCGACGTCTTCTGCCCCGGATTCGTCGCCGACTGCCTGGAGACCCTCGAGGAAATCGCCATCGAGGGCAAGCAGACATTCACCGAGGCGGGCGGGGGCGAATTCCACGTGATTCCCTGCCTGAACGAGCACCCGCGCTGGATCGCGGCGCTGACCGACCTGGTGCTCGCCAACCTGGAGGGCTGGCTCGCGCCACCTCCCGACGCCGCTCAGCGGGAGACCATCCAGCTGCGGGCCAAGGCGCTGGGCGCCAGGATCTGACCGTCCTCCGGCACGGTTAGGAAGCGGGAGCCGGGGGTCGGAGAGCCGGGCAGACCGGGGTTTCCCGGGCCGTGCGGGCCCCAAGTCGGAAAAACCGGCGATTTCCGCAAGAATCCCTTGAATTGCCCGGGGGCGGCCCCATGTGCCCTCGGTCCATAACGTCTGTCGCAGCCAACCCCGATGACCGTCTCAGATCCCTCCAGCCCGGACCTCCCGTCCGACATCGAGTCCCCGTCCGCCGCCGGCGCCCAGCCCGAGGCATCGACCGCCCGCGGTCCGGCCCCCGACGATCCCCTGCAGAAGGCGCTCGCCGAGGCCGCGGAAATGAAGGATGCCTGGATGCGCGCCCGGGCGGAAACCGAGAACGTCCGCCGCCAGGCGCAGGCGGACATCGCCAAGACGCACAAGTACGCGATCGAGAAATTCGCGGGCGACCTCCTCGACGTCAAGGACGCGCTGGAGAAGTCGCTGGCGGCAGGCGCGGCGGTGTCCGCCGAGACGCTGCGCTCGGGCGCCGAACTGACGCTCAAGAGCCTGGCCGCCGCGTTCGCCCGCGCCGGGATTTCGGAAATCGATCCGGTGGGCCAGAAGTTCGATCCCCACACCCAGCAGGCGATGCAGGCGGTCGACAGCGACCAGGCCCCGAACACCGTGGTGACGGTGTTCCAGAAGGGCTATCTGATCAACGACCGCGTGCTGCGCCCGGCGCTGGTGACCGTGGCCAAGGCCCGGGACGCCGCCGCCGCGGCCGGCGCCGACGAGCGGCCCGCCTGAGGCGCGCCGGCCGGTTGATTAGACCGCGGCAAGTCCCAATTTTGACAAGCAGACAACCCCATTCAGCGGCACGGAGGATCTTCAAATGAGCAAGATAATCGGCATCGACCTCGGGACGACGAACAGTTGCGTCGCCGTCATGGAAGGCGGCCAGCCCAAGGTCATCGAGAACGCGGAAGGCACCCGCACGACGCCTTCGGTCGTCGCCTACGCGGACGACGGCGAGATCCTGGTCGGCGCGCCCGCCAAGCGCCAGGCGGTCACCAACGCCAAGAACACGGTGTTCGCGGTCAAGCGCCTGATCGGCCGTCGCTTCGAGGAAAAGGAAGTCCAGAAGGACATCAACCTGATGCCCTACAAGATCGTCCGGGCGGACAACGGCGACGCCTGGGTCGAGGAGCGCGGCAAGAAGATCGCCCCGCAGCAGGTCTCGGCCGAGGTCCTGCGCAAGATGAAGAAGACCGCCGAGGACTACCTGGGCGAGGAAGTGACCGAGGCGGTGATCACCGTCCCGGCGTACTTCAACGACTCGCAGCGGCAGGCGACGAAGGACGCCGGCCGCATCGCCGGCCTCGAGGTCAAGCGGATCATCAACGAGCCGACGGCGGCCGCGCTGGCGTTCGGCCTCGACAAGAAGGAAGGCGATCGCAAGATCGCCGTCTACGATCTGGGTGGCGGCACGTTCGACATCTCGATCATCGAGATCGCGAACGTCGAGGGCGAGCACCAGTTCGAGGTGCTGTCGACCAACGGCGACACGTTCCTGGGCGGCGAGGACTTCGACCAGCGGATCATCGAGTACATCGTCACCGAGTTCAAGAAGGAGCAGGGCGTCGACCTCAAAAACGATGTCCTGGCACTGCAGCGCCTCAAGGAAGCCGCCGAGAAGGCGAAGATCGAGCTGTCGAGCTCGCAGCAGACCGAGATCAACCTGCCGTACGTGACCGCCGACGCTTCGGGTCCGAAGCACCTGTCGATGAAGATCACGCGCGCCAAGCTCGAGTCGCTGGTCGAGGACCTGATCGAGCGCACGATCGAGCCCTGCAAGATCGCCATCAAGGACGCCGGCGTATCGCTTTCCGACATCAGCGACGTGATCCTGGTCGGCGGACAGACGCGCATGCCCAAGGTGCAGGACACGGTCAAGGCGATCTTCGGCAAGGATCCGCGCAAGGACGTGAACCCCGACGAGGCGGTGGCGGTCGGTGCGGCGATCCAGGCGTCGGTGCTGGCCGGCGAGCGCAAGGACGTGCTGCTGCTCGACGTGACTCCGCTGTCGCTGGGCATCGAGACGCTGGGCGGCGTGATGACCAAGCTGATCCAGAAGAACACGACGATCCCGACCAAGGCGACGCAGGTGTTCTCGACGGCCGACGACAACCAGGGCGCCGTGACCATCCACGTGCTGCAGGGCGAGCGCGAGCGCTCGACGGGCAACAAGAGCCTCGGGCAGTTCAACCTCGAGGGCATCCCCCCCGCGCCGCGCGGCACGCCGCAGATCGAGGTGACCTTCGACATCGACGCCAACGGCATCCTGCACGTGTCGGCCAAGGACAAGGCGACGGGCAAGGAGAACAAGATCACGATCAAGGCGAACTCGGGCCTCTCGGAGGACGAGATCCAGCGCATGGTCAAGGACGCCGAGGCCCATGCCGAGGAAGACCGCAAGCTGATGGAAGTCGTGCAGGCGCGCAACAGCCTGGACGGGCTCGTGCACAGCGTGAAGAAGTCGCTCGCCGACTATGGCGACAAGGTCGGGGCGGACGAGAAGGGCAGGATCGAGGCTGCGCTCAAGGAAGCCGAGGAGCTGCTGAAGGACAAGGACGCCGGGAAGGAAGCGCTGGAAGCGAAGTCCGAGGCGCTCGCCACCGCGTCGCAGAAGCTCGGCGAGGCGATGTACGCCCAGGCGCAGGCCGCCCAAGGCGGCGGCGCCGGCCAGGGTCCGTCGGGCGCGGGCGAAGCGCCCAAGGGCGGCGACGAGAAGGTCGTCGATGCCGAGTACACGGAGGTGAAGGATCGCAAGTGAAGCACTTGCGATCCTGATCACCTCCTGCGATATTCCGTCACGATTCGGGACAGCGCGCAGGCGCAGGTCGGTGCGTGACGGAATATCTGGCCGAGTTCAACACGGCGGCGCCGGTTGACTCGGCCGTTTTGTGTCGCAGCTGCGCTCGTTTTGCGTCGGGGCCCGGCCGTAATGCCTCGTGCGGGTACCGGCCACCTGGCGTCGAGCAGCATTCGGCAGGTGACGGGCAATTGCGCCGGGTCTCGCCCCGGCGGGCAGTCTTGGTAGCGCCGGAACCGGCATGCGGCAGGGGAGCCGCCTGATCATTCATGTCCAAACGCGATTTCTACACGGTCCTCGGCGTCAATCGCGACGCCTCCGAGGACGAGATCAAGAAGGCTTATCGCAAGCTGGCGATGAAGCATCACCCTGACCGCAACCAGGGGGACAGCGCCAAGGAGGCCGAGGCCCGCTTCAAGGAGGCCAAGGAGGCCTACGAGATGCTCTCGGACGCCGAGAAGC
>JBLMVY010000232.1:0-3147 GCA_050256935.1 Candidatus Levyibacteriota bacterium
TGCCGCCGTTCCTGCGTGGCGGCACAGCCACATAGCGCCCGAAGCGCTCGCCGACATGCTCGCCATAGCCGGGCTCCCTGCGCGCGCGCCAGTACAGGCGCAGCGGAAGCAGTGGCAGCGCCAGCCACCACAGCAGCGTGTAGATCCAGCGCGCGGCGCGCTCCATCGTTCAGTCGGGCGCCACGCGCAGCAACTGCCCGGCGGCGGCGAGCACTTCGTCGCGCGAGGGCGGCGCGCCGGCGTCGCCGAGGTCGCGGGCATGCGCGCCGGCGCAGGCGACGCCGTGACGCGCACGGTCGGTCACGCAGAAGATCGCGAGCGTGGGCGTGCGCAGCGCGGCCGACAGGTGCGTGAAGCCGGTGTCGACGCCGACGGCCAGCGCGGCCCGGGCGAGCAGCGCCGCAGCGTGGGGCACGGTGAGCCAGGGCGGCACGATCGCACTGTCGAAGCCCCGGGCGAGCCGGTGGCTGCGCGCCTCCTCCTCCGCGCTGCCCCAGGGCAGGACGCTTGCGTAGCCCGCGCGCTCGCAATGCTCGATCAGGGCGCGCCAGTCGGCCTCCGGCCACAGCTTCTCGTCGCGGCTCGTTCCGTGCAACAGGACGACATAGGGCTGTGCGGGAACCGTCGGCGCGTCGACCGGCGGGCGCAGGTTCCAGCGCGGCGGGTCGTCGACCGGATACCCGAGCGCGGCACCGGCCAGCAGCCGGCAGCGCGTGACGAAATGCAGGTCGCGCGGAATCCGGTGATGGACGTCGTCGCCGAGGGTCGCGAGCGGCTCGCGTATGCTGGCCCGGTCGAAGCCGTGGCGCAGTCCGCGGGCCATGCGCGCGATCAGCGCCCCCTTGACCTGCTCCTGCAGGTCGAGCACCGCGTCGTAGCGCGTTGCGCGCAGCGCGCGCGCGAAATCGCGGATCTGCCGCCAGGTGGCGGGCGCACCGAGCTCGCGGCGCCAGCGCCGCAGGTTGAACGGGATGACGCTGCGCACGTCGGGGCACAGTCCGATCAGCGGCGCGAATCCGGGCTCGGCGACCCAGTCGACGGCAATCCCGGGACGCTCGCGCCGGATGTCGGTCGCGATCGACAGCGCATAGACGATGTCCCCCAGCGACGAGGGGCGGACGACGAGGACCGCGCTCAAGACCCGACTCCGACGCCTGCGGCACGCGCCGCCGCGTCGCGAAGTCGCGGCTCCATGTCGCAAACCACGTAGAATCGCGCCAGTTCCTCGAACGCGAGGATTCCGGAACCCGCGGCACCCGAGAGTGCTGCGCAATCCGGACCGTCACGCATGCCCGGGCCCATTCCGATTTCGCTGGTAGTGATCACGCGCGATGCGCAGGACGACATCGCCGAATGTCTGGCGTCGGCGCCTTTCGTCGCGGAGGCGCTGGTCGTCGATTCGGGCAGCGCGGATCATACCGTAGAAATCGCGCAGCGATCGGGCGCCCGCGTCGTGTCCCAGTCGTGGCTGGGCTTCGGGCCGCAGAAGCAGTACGGGGTGAAGATGGCAGCGCACGACTGGGTGCTGTGCCTCGATGCGGACGAGCGCGTCTCGCCCGCCCTCGCGCGGTCGATCGAGGCGCTCGCCGCGGGCGGCGAGCCCGCGCATGCCGCCTACGCGCTGGCGCGGCGCAACCGCTTCCTGGGCCGCTGGCTCGCGCACGGCGAGGGCTACCCCGACTGGACGACGCGGCTGTTCGACCGCCGCCGTGCGCGCTGGAGCGACGACCCGGTTCACGAGCGCGTGATCGCCGAGGACGGCGTCGGCCGCCTCGAAGGCGACCTGATGCATGCCTCCGCGGAATCGATCGAGCGCTACATCGCCAAGCAGAATCGCTATACGACGATCCAGGCCGACGTCCTCCATGCGCGTGGGGAGCGCAGCTCCGCGCTCGCGATGGTCGGGGCCCCGGCCTGGCGGTTCCTGCGCTTCTACGTGTTCAAGCTCGGCTTTCTCGATGGGGCAGCGGGCTTCGCCCACATCGCAATCGGCGCGTTCGCGAGCTTCCTCAAGCACGCCAAGCTGCGCGCCCTCGACCAGACCCTGCGGCGTCCATGACCCGGAATCCACTCGACGGCAAGCGCGTCCTGGTGACGGGCGCGGCCGGCTTCATCGGCATGCACACGGCGCGCGCCCTGCTCGGCGCGGGTGCTGCGGTCGTCGGCGTCGACAACTACGAGCCGTACTACGACGTGGCCCTCAAGGAGGCACGGATAGCGCAGCTCACCGGCCTGCCGCAATTCGCATTCGAGAAGGTCGACCTCGCCGACAGGCTGGCCTGCGCGGAGCTCTTCGCGCGCGGCGGCTTCGGATCGGTCGTGCACCTCGCCGCGCAGCCGGGCGTGCGCCATTCGCTGGTCAATCCCGAGGCGTACCTGCGCAACAACCTGGTCGCGTTCGGGCATGTGCTCGAAGGCTGCCGGCACGGGCAGGTCGCGCACCTGGTGTACGCGTCGTCGTCGTCGGTGTATGGCGCGAGCCATGTCCTGCCTTTCTCCGAGGACCAGCCCGTCGACCATCCGGTGAGTCTCTACGCGGCCACCAAGAAGTCCAACGAGCTGATGGCCCACAGCTACAGCCACCTCTTCGGGCTGCCGACGACCGGCCTGCGCTTCTTCACCGTCTACGGACCCTGGGGCCGGCCCGATCAGGCGCCGATGCTGTTCACCAAGGCGATCCTCGAGGGCAGGCCGATCCAGGTGTTCAACGCGGGGCGCATGCAGCGCGATTTCACCTATGTCGACGACATCGTCGAGGGCGTCGTGCGCGTGCTGGCGAGGGCACCGCAGCGCGAGGGCGACCGTGCGCCCTATGCGATCTACAACATCGGCAACCATCAGGCAGTGGAGCTCGACGAGTTCATCGCCACCCTCGAGCGCCTGCTCGGCAGGCGCGCCATCCGCAACGACCAGCCGATGCAGCCGGGCGACGTGCCTGCGACCTTCGCCTCGATCGAGCGCCTGCAGGCGCTGACCGGCTTTGCGCCGCGCACGCCGCTGGCCGAGGGCCTCGCGCGCTTCGTCGCCTGGTACCGCGACTACCATCGCGTCTGACCGCCGACCGGTCGCCTGAACGCCCGGGCCACCGGGCGCCAACCGCTCCGCGGCCGCCGGTCGTGCCCACGCACGGCGGCCCGCGGTGCCCCT
>JBLMVY010000233.1:0-3500 GCA_050256935.1 Candidatus Levyibacteriota bacterium
TCGGCGACCTCGATGCGCCGCTGCGGCTTGAACAGGTGCGGCACGTGCGCATAGCTGTAGAGGGCGATGCGGTCCGGCATCGCGGCGATCACCTTGTCCAGCGTGACGCCGAAGCCCGCCACCGTCTGGCGCGGCAGGCCGTAGATCAGGTCGACGTTGAGCGAGCGGAAGCCCTGCGCGCGCGCCGCATCGAGCACCGCCAGCGTCTCGGCTTCGCCCTGGATGCGGTTGACTGCCTTCTGCACATCGGGATCGAAATCCTGGACGCCGACGCTCATCCGGTTGAAGCCGAGCTCCGCGAGCAGCGCGACGGTGTCGGCGTCGACCTTGCGCGGGTCGATCTCGATCGAGCACTCGGCATCCCGGTCGAAGGCGAAATGGTCGCGCAGCATGCGCGCGAGCAGCGACAGCTCGTCGGGAGACAGGAAGGTCGGCGTGCCTCCGCCCCAGTGCAGCTGCCTGACCGGGGAGGACGCGTCGACCTTGGCCGCCAGGGTGCCGATCTCCCGCGCCAGGTAACGCAGGTACCTGGCGGAGCGGCTGCGGTCCTTGGTGATGACCTTGTTGCACGCGCAGTAGAAGCAGATGGTGTTGCAGAAGGGCAAATGCACGTACAGCGACAGCGGCTGCAGCGGGCCGCCCGTGCGGCGCTCGCGCAGCGCCTGCTCGAATTCGGCCGGTCCGAAATCCGCGCCGAAGCGGTCGGCCGTCGGGTAGGACGTGTAGCGGGGACCCAGGCCGTCGTACTTGCGGACGAGGTCCGCATCGAAGGAAAGGATGCCGGGGCGGGTGTCGAGCACGGGGGTTTCCATGCGGTCGATGCTGCCGGAGGTTCTGGACTGTTGCATTGAGGGAAATCAAGCGCCCCGGGACGACGCCCGGCTGGCTTTTGATTGATTTTGGTCAAAGGAACCGGCGCAGGATTCGCATAAGTTTGCCTACGGTATACGCGTAGCGCAAACACCTATCAACGACGTATCATGGCAATCGGAACCTTTGACAATCGCCCAGCCAGACCAGGAGCACGGCAATGAATACGAACAGCGCAGGATGCCGCCCGGGGGACTCGCTCCCCGCGCGACGGGTTCAATCCACTCCAGGGGGGTCGCCCATGCAGCGAGGCAAGTTGAGGACGTTGGTCGCGGGACTCGCGGTCGCGGCGGGAGCGCTGCTGCTCGTGCCGGGTAGCGCACAGGCGGTGCCGAGCTTCGCGCGCCAGACGGGTTTCGCCTGCGAGGCCTGTCACACGGTGTTCCCCGAGCTCACGCCTTACGGACGCCGCTTCAAGCTCAACGGCTACACGGTCGACAACCTGCCGCAAGTCAGCGGGATCACGCCGAGCAAGGAAGACACGCTGGTGCTCAACCAGCTGCCACCACTGTCGTTCATGTTCCAGGCGTCCTACGCCAAGACCAAGTCGGCGATCCCCGACAGCCAGGTCTCCGGGGAGCTCGCCAAGAACGGGCAGGTGCTGTTCCCGCAGCAGGCGAGCCTGTTCTACGCCGGACGGATCGCGCCCAACCTCGGCGCGTTCGTGCAGATGACCTACGACGGCGCCGCAGGCGAGTTCGGCTGGGACAACACCGACGTCCGCTACGCGCGGCTGGCGAACGAGAATTTCCTGTGGGGCATCAGCCTCAACAACAACCCCACCGTCCAGGACCCGTGGAATTCGACCCCGGCCTGGCAGTCGCCGTTCGACCAGCGCAGCTCGACGGCGCCATCTCCCGGCGCAGCGACCATGATCGACGGTGGCCTCGCCGACGCCGGCGTGGCCGGGATCAGCCTGTACGGCTACCTCTACAACTCGGTGTACGTCGAGTTCGGGGGCTACCACTCGGCGCCCGCGGCCGCCCAGATCGACAGCACCAGCAGCAACGTGGTCGACAACCTGGCACCGTACTGGCGGATCGCGTACGAGCACCAGTGGGGCCGCAACTCGTGGGAGTTCGGCGCCTACGGTGTCGAAGCCAAGGTGTTCCCCGGCGGCGGCGCACCCCTGTCCGGCCCGAGGAACAAGTACAGCGACTGGGCGCTGGACACCCAGTACCAGTACATCGGCGACGATCACCTGGTGTCGGTGACGGCCACCTACATCGACGAGAAGCAGACCCTCGATGCGACCTACGCGGCGGGCGGCTCGAGCAACACGTCGGACAACCTGAAGACCTTCCGGATCGGGGCGAGCTACTTCTACCAGCGCAAGTACGGCGGTGCGCTCGGCTATTTCGAGACCAAGGGCTCGGCGGACGACCTGCTCTATCCGCAGGGCGACCCGGTCGTGAGCTTCGCCAACAGCAAGCCCGACAGCAACGGCTGGACCGGGGAGCTCGACTGGGTTCCGTACGAGAACACCAAGCTGGCGCTGCAGTACACCGAGTACAACAAGTTCAACGGCGGTGGCGACAACTACGACGGCAACGGCAGGAATGCGAAGGACAACAACACGCTCTACCTGCTCTTCTGGTTCAACTACTAGACCCACGACCATGAAAAAGATCATTGCACTTGCAGCGGGCGCCATGCTCGCCGCCAGCGCCGGCGCGGCGCTGGCGCAGCAGGAGGGTAGCGCGAAGGCGCTCGCCACCGGGGTGTGCTCCGCCTGCCACGGACCCGAGGGCCACAGCATCTCCTCGGTCTTTCCAAACCTCGCCGGCCAGCAGTCGGCTTACATCGTGCTGCAGCTCGATGCGTTCCGCAGCCACGAGCGCGGCGACCCGAACGCCCGGGCCTACATGTGGGGGATGTCCTCGCAGCTCACCGACAGCACGATCAAGAACCTGGCCGACTATTACGCGGCGCAGAAGCCGGCGGCTGGCGAGGCGGGCGACAAGGCACTGATGGCCGAAGGCGCGAAGATCTACACGCAGGGGATCGCGGCCCAGGGCGTTCCGGCCTGCGCCTCGTGTCACGGCGCGGAAGCCCAGGGCAACGGCGCGTTCCCGCGGCTCGGCGGACAGCACGCGGATTACCTGGTCGCCCAGCTCGAGGGCTTCCAGTCCGGCGTGCGGGCCAACGCACCGATCATGACCAACGTCGTGAAGAGCATGAGCCCCGAGCAGATCAGGGCGGCGGCGGCCTACGCCGCCTCGAGATAGCCGGCGGCTGAAGGTCGCGGGGCGGAGGGCGCGGTTTCACCGGGGCAAAGCCTCGGGGCGCATCCGCCCCGTTTTCACAGGGATTCCAGCAGGATCAACATGCGCACAGCACTCCTGGCAGTCATCTCCCTTGCGCTCGCGGGCGTCCCGGTGGCGCGCGCCGCCGAGCCCGACGTCGCAACCCTGCAGCAGGAGGTCAAGGTCCTGAAGCAGATCGTGCAGGACCTGCAGCGGCGCATGGCCGCGATCGAGGCGCGCTCGGGCGCACCGGCCGCCGCGTCGCAGCCGGCAGCGCACGCTGCCCCGTCCGCGCAACCTGCGTCGCAGGGGGTACCGCCGGCGAACCAGGTCGCCCAACCCGCGCCGCAGGCCGCCCCGCAGGCCCCGCACGCCGCCGAGGCT
>JBLMVY010000234.1:0-5703 GCA_050256935.1 Candidatus Levyibacteriota bacterium
TCATGTCGTCGACGAGCTTCTTCGCGCCGAGCAGCGGCGCGGGGCAGCTCGTGCCCCGCATGTCCAGCGTCACGTTCGGACGCGAGCTCGAGGTGTCGGTCATGCGCGTGCTCCTGCCGGGCGGGGTGCCCGTCCGGCGTCAGTATCCGCCCTTGCCGTAGGGCTGGGGCAGCCCGGCGACCTTGGCCGCCTGCTTGGCCGGGCCCATCGGGAACAGGTCGTAGAGGTATTGGCTGTCGGCTTCGGGCCGGATCGCCTGGAAGCCCTTCAGCATGTTGCGGAAGTTGGGCGTATGGCCGTTGGCCTGGTATTCGTCGCGCAGGTAGCGGATCACCTCCCAGTGCGCGTCGGTCAGCTCGATGCCCTCGGACGCCGCGATCACGGCAACGACCTCGTCGCGGAAATCCGGCTCGACCAGAAAGCCTTCGGGATCGGTTGCCAGGTCCGCTCCCTCCACCGTGTAACCCATCGTCTGCCTCCGTCGTCCGTCTCTCGCCGTCTCCGGCGCCTGTCCAGGTGTCGTGGTGTCGTGCGGCGCGCGGTCACGCCACCGCGGCGATCGACTTGTGCGGGATGAAGATCCCCCAGCCCAGCGCCCGGTCGGCGCCGATGCCTTCGCACTGGATGCGCAGCGAGTCCCCGGGATGCACCCCATGCAGCACCACGCTGTAGCCCTCGATGTCGCGCTCGCCCACACGCTGCCTGCGCGCCCGCCCGGTCATGTATTCGCAGCTCACTCCCTGTGCCGCCAGCCGGCGCCCGATCTCGCCCACGAACGCGATCTCGTCGGCGACCCCCAGCGCGACGCGCTGGGCATGCAGCGTCGCCCAGGGGCGCAGCGGACGCTCGACTGCTGCACCGACCTCGACACCCTCGCCCACGGCAAGGCTGCGGCCGGACAGGGTCAGGGTCTCGGCCAGGCGCCGTTGCGGCACGCGCAGCACCAGCTTCGCCCGGCGCGCGAGCAGCACGCTGTTCCCGATGCCGGGCGCCACCCGCAGCGGATGGATCCCGGCCTGCGGCTCGCTGTCGAACCACGGCAGCCAGCGGACGACCGCGCGCCACAGGTCGTAGGTGTGTTCGGCAGGCAGGCTCGTCCCCGCCAGCGCGAACACCACGTCGACTACCCCTGCGTCGTTCTCGTTCACCCGATGTCCTCGTCCGATCCGGGCGGCCTGCCGCCGGCACGCCGGCCGGCGGTCAGCCAACCGAGTCCGGACCTGCCTGCCGCGACAGGCCCCATTCGCGCATCGCTTCGCCCCATTGGCACGCCGTCACCGGGTCGATGTCGAAAATCGTGAATCGACTTCCTTCACGGATGCGCAGGCGCAGGAGCGGCATGCCGCCGGCCTCGTGCACGACTTCCGCAAGCTCGATGTCCTGCCCCCCGAGCGGGACCCTGAAGCGCTGCAGGCTGGCGATGTTTGGCATGGTCGGGTCGGCCGCGTCGCAGGCAACAAATCGTGGGGAGGGCAACGCGGACCGCGCCGGCCACTACTCTCCGCGCGTCGCCGCGGCGGTGAAAGTACCCATTCTGCGCCGCGCCGGCCGCCTGCGGGGTCTGCCCCGCACGAAGCGGTATTGAGCGAGCACCGGGCCGGTCGCGTCCATAGCCAGCGTGGAGTACCCGACGATACCCTTTTGGGTAGTTCCCATTCTCCGCCAACTGGCATATCTAGGGTAGCCAGGCGGGAGGATGGCGGGCGTCGGCCGGGTGGCCGTACGATCGCCTCCTTGCTCCAGGTCAAGGCGGCTGCGTCGGGCGGCCGTACGATGCCCGGAATATCCGACGAGGCGCGACGACAGCGCCGTTGCGGCGCCGGCATTTCCGGCCCAGGCAATACCCCGCACGGGTTTTTCCCCGGGGGCAACGCGAGGAGGAACAGATGGCAAAGCAGATGCATCCGACCCCGATGCTGGACGCGCTCGAGAGCGGTCCGTGGCCGAGCTTCGTCACCGGGTTGAAGCGCCTGGCGCAGGACAAGGACTACGTCGTCGACCTGCTCGGCCAGCTCGAGACCTCCTATCGCACCCGCAAGGGCTACTGGAAAGGCGGAACGGTCGGCGTGTTCGGCTACGGCGGCGGCATCATTCCCCGCTTCACCGAGCTCAAGGACGAGGCCGGCAAGCCGATCTTCCCCGACGCGGCCGAGTTCCACACGCTGCGCGTCATGCCTCCTGCCGGCATGCACTACAACACGGAGATCCTGCGCAAGCTGTGCGACGTCTGGGAGCGGCACGGCTCGGGGCTGATCGCCTTCCACGGCCAGTCCGGCGACATCATGTTCCAGGGCGCGACTTCCGAGAACGTCCAGAAGGCCTTCGACGAGCTGAACGAGCTGGGCTTCGACCTGGGCGGGGCCGGGCCCGCGGTCCGCACCTCGATGTCCTGCGTCGGCGCCGCGCGCTGCGAGCAGTCGTGCTACGACGAGGCCAGCGCCCACCGGACGGTGATCAACAGCTTCCTCGACGACATCCACCGCCCGTCGCTCCCGTACAAGTTCAAGTTCAAGTTCAGCGGCTGTCCGAACGACTGCATGAACTCGATCCAGCGTGCGGACATGGCGGTGATCGGCACCTGGCGCGACAACATGCGCACCGACGAGGCGCTGGCGAAGAAGTGGTTTGCCAAGCACGGCATGAACGAGCTCGTCAACGACGTCGTCGCGCGCTGCCCGACCAAGGCGATCCAGCTCAAGGAAATCAAGGACCTGAAGCCGGGTGCCTCGGTGTCGACGGTCGCGGTCAACGACACTCATGCACTGGAGATCGAGAACCGCGACTGCGTCCGCTGCATGCACTGCATCAACGTGATGACCGGCGCGCTGGCACCCGGCAGGGACAAGGGCGCCACCGTGCTGGTCGGCGGCAAGCGGACGCTGAAGATCGGCGACCTCATGGGCACCGTCGTGGTTCCGTTCATGAAGCTCGAGACCGACGAGGACCGCGAGAAGCTGGTCGAGCTCGGCCAGAAGATCATCGACTTCTTCGCCGAGAACGCGCTGGAGCACGAGCGCACCGGCGAGATGATCGAGCGCATCGGCATCGTCAACTTCCTCGAGGCCCTCGAGATCCCGATCGATCCCAACATGGTGTCGTCGCCGCGGACCAATCCCTACGTGCGCACCGACGGCTGGGACGAGGAAGTCGCGAAGATGAAGGCCGCCAAGAAGGTCGCCTGAGGAGACGAGCATGGCACAACCCCAGATGCGCCGGGCGATCGAGAGCGGCGTTCCCGACAACCGGCCTTTCCTGCATCCGAAGTTCAAGGCGAACTACGGCAACTGGAAGTATCACGACCGCCCCCGTCCGGGGGTCCTGCACCACGTCTCGCACACCGGCGACGAGGTGTGGTCGGTGCGCGCGGGCACGCAGCGCCAGATGGACGTCGCGACGATCCGCAAGCTGTGCGACATCGCCGACCAGTACGCCGAGGGACACGTCCGGTTCACCATCCGCTCGAACATCGAGTACATGGTGTCGAGCGCGGCCAAGGTCGATCCCCTGATCGCCGAGCTCGAGAAGAGCGGCTTCCCGGTGGGCGGCACGGGCAACTCGGTGTCGATGATCGCCCACACCCAGGGCTGGCTGCACTGCGACATCCCGGGCACCGACGCGTCGGGCGCGGTCAAGGCGCTGATGGACGAGCTGATCGACGAGTTCAAGACGGAGCAGATGCCCAACCGCGTGCACCTGTCGACGTCGTGCTGCGAGATCAACTGCGGCGGACAGGCCGACATCGCGATCATCATCCAGCACACCAAGCCGCCGGTGATCAACCACGACCTGGTGGCCAACGTCTGCGAGCGCCCGGCCGTGGTCGCGCGCTGCCCGGTGGCGGCGATCCGCCCGGCCCTGGTCAACGGCAAGCCGTCGCTCGAGGTCGACGAGAAGAAATGCATCTGCTGCGGCGCCTGCTACCCGCCCTGCCCGCCGATGCAGATCAACGATCCCGACAACTCCAAGTTCGCGATCTGGGTGGGCGGCAAGAACTCCAACGCCCGCGCCAAGCCGACCTTCATGAAGATGGTCGCCGCCGGGATTCCGAACAACCCGCCGCGCTGGCCCGAGGTGTCGGCGATCGTCAAGCAGATCCTCGCCGCCTACAAGGCCGACGCGCGCTCGTGGGAGCGCCTGTCGGACTGGGTCGAGCGCATCGGCTGGCCGCGCTTCTTCGAGAAGACCGGGCTGCCGTTCACCAAGTACCTGATCGACGACTGGCGGGGCGCGCGGGTGAACCTGAACGCGTCGGCGCACATCCGCTTCTGACCGGCATCGGCGAGCACCGCGAATGAAATTCGGCATCCTCGTCAACGAAGGACCCTACCAGCACCAGGCCGCGGATTCTGCGTACCTGTTCTGCAAGGCGGCGCTCGCCAAGGGGCACCAGATCCACCGCGTGTTCTTCTATCACGACGGCGTCAACAACTCGACGCGCCTGACCGAGCCCCCGCAGGACGACCGCAACATCGTCGCCCGCTGGTCGAAGCTCGCGCAGGACCACGGCGTGGATCTGGTCGTCTGTGTCGCCGCGGCGCTGCGCCGCGGCATCCGCGACGACAACCTGGCGCCGGGATTCCGCATCTCGGGACTGGGGCAACTGGTCGAGAGCGGCATCCAGGCCGACCGCCTGGTGGTCTTCGGCGACTGAGACGGGATGGCCATGTCGGAAGAAGCAGGCAGCGTCAAGAAGTTCATGTTCGTCAACCGCACCGCGCCCTACGGCACGGTGTACGCGCTCGAGTCGCTGGAGGTCGTGCTGATCTCCGCGGCGTTCGAGCAGGACGTCTCGCTGGTGTTCATCGAGGACGGCGTCTGGCAGCTCAAGAAGGGCCAGCAGACCAAGGGGATCGAGACCAAGAACTTCTCGCCCACCTACCGTGCGCTCGAGGGGTACGACGTCGAGAAGCTCTACGTCGAGCGCGAGTCGCTCGCCGCGCGCGGCCTCACCGAGGAAGACCTGCTCGTCGACGTGACCGTGCTCGCCGCCGAGGAGCTCGGCAAGCTGATGGACGAGCAGGACGTCGTCCTCTCGTTCTGACCGCAACCGACCGGATTCGCATTCATGCTTCATATCGTCAACAAGTCGCCGCTGGAGCGGAAATCGCTCGACACCTGCCTGCGCATCGCCGCCCCGGGGACGATCCTGCTGATCGAGGACGCGGTCTACGCCGCGACCCGCGGCACCGAGGTCGAGGCGCGGGTCAAGGCGGCATTGCAGCGATTTCGGATCTGCGCGCTTCGTCCGGATCTCGAGGCGCGGGCGGTTGCCGACCGGGTGATCGAGGGCGTGACCACCGTCGACTACGACGGCTTCGTCGATCTCGTGGCCGAGCACCGCAACTGCCAGTCGTGGCTCTGAGCTGGCGCTGACATCCACCCTTACTGCACCACTACCACTACCACTGCGGAGGAACTCCCCATGTCCACCATCGAAGTCGGCGGCAAGTCGTACGAGACCGACGAGGAAGGCTATCTCGTCAACCTCTCCGAATGGAACGAGGACGTCGCGAACCACATCGCCAAGCTGGAAAACGTCGACATGTCGCCCAACCACTGGGAAGTCGTCAATTTCCTGCGCAAGTACTACGAGGAGTACCAGATCGCCCCGGCGGTCCGCGTGCTGACCAAGGCGATCGGCAAGCAGCTCGGCCCCGAGAAGGGCAACAGCCAGTACCTCTACGAGCTGTTCCCCTACGGCCC
>JBLMVY010000235.1:0-7913 GCA_050256935.1 Candidatus Levyibacteriota bacterium
CCTGGCGTACGCGATAGACGCTGTGGATCAGCAGCCAGGCGAGGAAGCGCATCAGGAACTCGGGCACCAGCGCGAAGATGTAGACCGCGACCAGCGCATTCAGGACGCCGACGGTCAGGAAGAGCTGCGGAATCGACAGGCCCGCCTTCAGCAGCGCGATCGCCACCAGCGCCGACACGATGATGAACAGCGCGTTCAGGATGTTGTTCGCGGCGATGATCCGCGAGCGGTGCGAAGGCTCCGACCGTGACTGGATCAGGGCGTAGAGGGGCACCGTGTAGAAGCCGCCGAAGACCCCCAGCAGGACGATGTCGGCCGCGATGCGCCAGTTGGCGCCGGTGGAGATGAACGCGGACACGGTGGGATCCGCGGCGGGCACGACGTGCCGGGTGGCGAGCCAGAGGTCGATCGCGAACAGCGTGAGGCCGATCGCGCCGAAAGGCACCAGTCCGATCTCGACCTTGCGACCGGACATGCGCTCGCACAGCAGCGAGCCCGCGCCGATCCCGATCGAGAACAGTGCCAGCAGCAGCGTGAACACGTGCTCGTCGCCGCCCAGCACGCCGCGGGTGAACTCGGGGAGCTGGGCGAGGTAGATCGCGCCGTAGAACCAGAACCAGGAGATGCCCAGCATCGAGCGCCAGACGACGATGTTGCGGCGCCCGATTCTGAGGTTCGCCCAGGTCTCGGTGAACAGGTTCCAGTTGATGCGCAGGCCCGGGTCGACGGGCGGCGTGTGCGGAATCCTGCGGCTCGCGATCCAGCCGAAGATCGCGATCGCGATCGTCAGCGCGGCAGCCCACCCGGTTCCGGCCGGCTTGATGGCGACGACGAGGCCTCCCGCGATCGTTCCCAGCAGGATCGCGACGAAGGTCCCCATCTCGACCATGCCGTTGCCGCCGGTGAGCTCCTCGGTCTTGAGGTGCTGGGGCAGGATCGCGTACTTGACCGGGCCGAACAGCGTCGAGTGGATGCCGAGGAGGGCGAGGGCGATGAACAGCAGCGCGATGCTCTGGGTCACGAAGCCGACGGCGCCGATGGCCATGATCACGATCTCGAACAGCTTGATCAGGCGGATCAGCCGCGACTTCTCGTACTTGTCGGCGAGCTGCCCCGAGGTCGCCGACAGCAGCATGAACGGGAAGATGAACAGCGCGCCGATCAGGTTGACGATCATGCCGGGGTCGACGTGGACGAGGTTCGTCGCCTCGAAGGTCACGAACACGACGAACGCGTTCTTGAACACGTTGTCGTTGGCGGCGGCCGCGAACTGCGTCCAGAAGAAGGGCGCGAAGCGGCGCTGGCGCAGCAGCGCGAACTGGTTGGGGGCACTCACGTGGCGGCCTGATCGGTGTGGGCTTCGGGGCGGGGCGTCGCGCGGGGATTATCACCCAGTCGGCGCCCGGTCCCGCATGCACGATCGGCTCCCTGCGTTGCGACTGGCGGGCACGCAGAGGCCACCGGATGGCGGCGGACGCTGATCACTTGCACCACGGCGCCAGGGTCCAAGGCCTGGATGAAGGCGAGCGTCGATTCGGCGCTGACGACGTCGACCTCGCCTGCGAGGAGTCGGCCCAGAGGATGGTCATCGAACGCGACGTTGACCGAGAACAACTCGGCGCCAAGGCGCTCGAGCGGCGACAGGTGCAGCGTCGTCGGTCGGTATCCGGCCTGCCGCAGCCACGCCTGCGCTTCGGCGCGGGTCTTGATCGCCTTTCCTGCGAGGCCCTGGGCGACGGTCTCGAGCAGCCATTGGTTCGAGTTCTGGTATTCAGTGTTCCACGGGTAGGCGACGAGGTTGTAATGGGGATCGTGCATGCGCCCGGCAGCGCCGGCGGCGAGCACCGCGGCGATCCGACGCTGCAGGGTCGGCGATGGAACGACGATCTTCGCTTCGTAGGCATACATGTCGTCGAGGAAGAACGTGCCGAAGCCGTCGTCGAAAAGCGCTGAACGGGCCGTGCCGCACTCGTTGAGTTCCTCGACCATCGTCCAGGTGCCGCGCGGATGGCCGCGCCAGGCGATGCCGACGTGGGAATAGCGCAGGCCGTAACGCGACAGGTCTTCGCCGACACGCGCGACGAATGCGATCTGCGCCTGGTCGCGGTCGAGCAGGTCGGCGAGGTCCTGCGCGAGCGAGAGTGCGGCGCGCACGTCGGACGGCCCGAGGGTCTTCTGGATGCATGCCTGACCGGCGTAGGCGTGCAGGCAGAGGCCGGCGAGCATCAGGGCGAAGGCTGCGCGGATCATCGGGTACTCCTTCCAGGCGGCGGACGGACGGTTGGCAGGCCGAGGGCGGCGCTCAGGCGGTCGGGGCGCGAGCGGCGCAGGCTCCGCATGGCGATTGCCGCGGAGCGTAGGGCCGCGGCGGTGGGCTCGTCGAGTCGTCCTGGGTCGAAGGCGCCTGATGGACCAGCGCATGGCCGATCCGATTGGGGATGAACGCGACCAGCCTGCCGGCCGCGATCAGCGAGTAGCCCGTGGCTTCCACGACGATGCTCACCGTCTGACCGACCGCAAGCGATGCGGCCTGAGCGACGTTGCTGGCGACGCGGATCGAGGCTTCCGATCCGTTCGCGACATCGCGCAGCACGATGATGCTTGCGTTGGCCAGCGGGCGGATCGCCGCGACGGCGAGCTGCCCCCCGGCCCTGAGGATCCCGACGCTCCCTTCCACGACCATCCCGGACGCGGCGAGCGAGGCTCGTGATGCCGCGGCCGAAGGGGCAACGCTCTCCTGGGCCGATGCGGATGTCGCTGCATACGGGGCGCAGAACGCTGCGGCGAGCATCATCGTGGCGAGGCGGGTCAAGGTCTTCATGGTGATCTCCGATGGTTGGCGAGCGAGGGTCGCAATCGGCCCGTGACACGATTCTCGGCTGACGGTAGCTTCTTGCAATACCGATTCATCGAAGTATCATTATTCGATACGTTCGGCAGCGCCCGACGCGACAGGAGCAACGTCAATGACCGATACCCAGCAACTGGTCGACACCTTGAAGCGCCTGCTGAAGAGCCAAGGCCTCACGTATTCAGACGTGGCGGTGCGACTCTCGATCTCCGAAGCGAGCGTCAAGCGTCTGTTTTCGGCGCGCACCTTCACCCTCAGGCGCCTGGACGAGTTCTGCCGGATGCTCGACATCGATTTCTTCGAGCTTGCGAGGCTTGCCCGCGGAACCGAAATCGATGTGCGCGAGATGACCGATCGTCAGGAGCAGGCCCTGGCGCCGGACGCAAAGCTGCTCGGGGTCTTCTACCTGCTGGTGAGCGACTGGAGCGCAGCCGAGATCGTCGCGCGCTACGAGATCTCACGGACCGAGCTGACGCGGCTCCTGGTGCGTCTGGACCGGCTCGGCCTGATCGAATTGCTTCCCCACGACCGCGTGCACCTGAAGGTCCCGAAACGGCTGCGCCTGCATCCGGGCGGGCCGATCCATCGCGTCCACGGCAAGCGCGTCATCGACGACTTCACCGCGGCGGAGTTCGACCGCATCGGCGCAGTGTTCCGGTTCGAGTATCGGGAGCTGTCGAAGGCGTCCTACGAACTGATGCAGCGCAAGCTCGAGCACATCGCCGCCGAGTTCCTCGGTCTGGCCGAGCTCGATGGGACGCTGCCCGCGAGGCGCCGCGAGACGACAGGCCTGCTGCTCGCGATGCGGCCGTGGGCGCTGTCGCGGGTGACCGGATTGAAGCCGCGGGCTTAGGCTACAGCCGGCGGCTCGACGGCGGCGACGTCGGCCGCAGCACCTCCGCGGGCGAAGGTCAGGGTGACACGCTCGCCGACCGCGAGCTGCATTGCGTCGGTGACCACCACCGCGCCCTCGCGCTGGACGATCGCATAGCCGCGGTCGAGCACCGCAGCCGGGTTGAGGTGCGCCAGGGCATCGGCCATGCGATCGACGTCGACGGCGATCCGGGCGAGGCGGTCGCGGCCGGCTTTGGCAAGGTCGCGCGATGCCACCGAGAGGCGCTGCGCCTGTGGCAACGGCGCGCGCAGCTCGCGGGCGAGGCGCGCCTGGGCGACGGCGACGCGCTGCGCGAGGCCGTCGCGCTGCAGCGTGAATGCGCGCGCCAGCCGCTCGCGTAGGCCCTGCGTTCGTTCCATCTGCTGCGCGAGCCGTGCCGCCGGATGCACGAGCCGCCGCGCCGCGAGATCGACGCGCTGTGCGCGGTTGCCGGCATCGTGGGCCCAGGCGCGCGCGAGGCGCTGTCCGGTTTGCGCGACGACGCCGAGCAGCGCCAGGCGGTCGGGCACCACCAGGGTGGCGGCCGCCGTCGGGGTCGCTGCGCGCAGGTCCGCCACGAAGTCGCAGATCGTGAAATCGGTCTCGTGCCCGACGCCGGAGACGACGGGAAGCATTGACTCGAACACCGCACGCGCGACAGCCTCCTCGTTGAACGCCCACAGGTCCTCGAGCGAGCCCCCGCCGCGGCAGACGATCAGCACGTCGACTTCGCTCCGCTCGTTGGCGCTGCGGATTGCCGCTGCGATCTCGTCCGCGGCGCCTGCGCCCTGCACGGATGCCGGGTAGATGACCACGCCCACCGCCGGATAGCGACGCGAGAGCGTCGTCAGCACGTCGCGCAGCGCTGCCGCCTTGAGCGAGGTGACGATGCCGACGCGGCGGGGGAAGGGGGGAAGCTCGCGCTTGCGCGCGGGATCGAACCAGCCGGCGGCCTCCAGCTTGGCCTTCATGCGCAGGAACCTCTCGTACAGTGCCCCGACCCCGGCCAGACGCACGGTCTCGACGCCCAGCTGGAAATCGCCGCGGGCTTCGTAGATGGTCGGTGTCGCCCGCACCTCGACGGCGAGGCCGTCGCGCAAGGCGAAAGGCAGTCCCTGCGCCTTGTGCCGGAAGAACACGCAGCGCACCTGGGCCGAGGCGTCCTTGAGCGTGAAATACGAATGGCCCGAGGCCGCACGGGTGAACCCCGAGATCTCACCGCTGACCCACAGCAGTCCGAGGTGGCGCTCGAGCAGCAGGCGCGCGGACGAGACGAGCAACGAGACAGGCATCACCGGCGAACCGGGCGGGGATCCTCCGCTCATGTCCAGACCCGGTGTGCTCGCCGGCAAACGCTTGCGCGGTGCATCAACGGCCATCGCCGCTCCCTGCGCAAGCCGCAGCCTCGGCGTTCGACACTTGCCAGCCAAGTTGTATGTTGTCCAGGACAAACACGGCGGCGAACCTTGTCATCGATCTGTCATCAATCGGCAACAATGGCATTCCACAGCAGCGCCCGAGGGGCTGGAACACCACAGGCTGGCGATGCCAAGCCATTGAATTCATGATGGAATTTATTTGCTTAAATTCGGTCAGCCTTGCCTTTTCCCTGACGGGCAGGCGACTTAGCGCCGGAATTTACAAGATATGCACACTACTATCCACAAGTTTTGTGGAAAACATTGCCGAAGCCGATCCGGGCGTCGCCCGCCAAGCCTTATCCGGCGCGGTTTTCCGGGCGAGGACCCGCGCGCACTGGTAGCGCGGGCGATGACGTCCAGGGCTCTGGCAGTTAGAATCCCGTACACGGATCCCTTGTTCATGAACAAACCCACGCATGCTGCCTTGCAGCATCCGGCACATGCAGGAGCGCCCGGAACTTCGACCGGCGCATCGCCAGTTCCGCCCGAGATTGGTGCGGCCAGGAGCCCGGCAACTGCGGCGCCCTCCGGCTCGAATTTCCTGCGCGCGATCATCGCCGAGGACAATGCCCAGGGCGCCTACGGTGGGCGCGTCGTCACGCGCTTTCCGCCCGAGCCCAACGGCTATCTGCATTTCGGCCACGCCAAGTCGATCATCCTGAACTTCGGTCTCGCCGCCGAGAACGGTGGCCGATGCCACCTGCGTTTCGACGACACGAATCCTCTGAAGGAGGACGTCGAGTACGAGGATTCGATAGCGGATTCGGTTCGTTGGCTGGGTTATGACTGGGGCCCGCATCGCTACCACGCCTCCGACTACTACGACGCGCTCTACGAATTCGCCGAGTGGTTCGTCGAGCAGGGGCTGGCCTACGTCGACAGCCAGACCGCGGACGAAGTGCGGGCGACGCGGGGCACGCTCACCCGGCCCGGCGTCGCGGGTCCTTACCGCGATCGCAGCGTCGCCGAGAACCTCGACCTGCTGCGACGGATGCGTGCTGGCGAGTTCCCCGACGGGGCGCACGTGCTGCGACTCAAGATCGACATGGCGAGCCCCAATCTCAACCTGCGCGACCCGCCGATCTACCGCATCCGTCACGCCAGCCACCACCGCACCGGCGACAAGTGGTGCATCTACCCGCTCTACGACTACACGCACTGCATTTCCGACGCCCTGGAGCGCATCACCCATTCGATCTGCACGCTGGAATTCCAGGACCACCGGCCGCTTTACGACTGGGTGATCGGGAAACTCGCCGACGGCGGGCGCCTCGAGCGGCCGTTGCCGCGTCAATACGAGTTCGCGCGGCTCAACCTGACCTATGTCGTCCTGTCCAAGCGCAAGCTGATCGAGCTGGTCCGCGACGGCCATGTCGACGGCTGGGACGATCCGCGGATGCCGACGCTGGTGGCTGCGCGCCGCCGCGGCTACACGCGCGAGGGCTTCCAGCTCTTCGCCGAGCGCATCGGGGTCGCCAAGTCGGACTCTTGGATCGACATGGGCGTCCTCGAGGACGCGATGCGCGACGACCTCAACGCGCGCGCGGTGCGGCGGCTGGCGGTGCTCGACCCGATCCGGCTGGTCATCGACAACTTTCCCGAAGGGCACAGCGAGGAGTGCTTCGCCCCCGACCATCCGCAGCGCCCGGAACTGGGCAAGCGGGCGGTGCCGCTGACCCGCGAGCTGTGGATCGAGCGCGAAGACTTCCAGGAAACGCCCCCCAAGGGTTATTTCCGCCTGGCACCCGGCGCCGAGGTGCGCCTGCGCTACGCGTACATCGTGCGCTGCACGGGATTCGAGAAGGATGCCGACGGGAGGGTGACCGTCGTCCACTGCAACTACGATCCGGCGACGCGCAGCGGGACGCCGGGCGCCGAAGCGCGCAAGGTCAAGGGCAACATCCACTGGCTGTCTGCCGCGCACGCGGTGCCGGCCGAAGTGCGCCTCTACGACCGCCTGTTCCGCGTGCCGTTCCCCGGGGCGCGCAATCCGATGGGGAACCGCGACGCTGCGTCACCCGACGCCGAGGCCGTCCCGGCGCACGCGGCGGTCATCGCGGGCGAGGACGACGACGCGTCGGGCGACGAGGAGCGCAGCTACCTCGACGACCTGAATCCCGCGTCCAAGACCGTCATTCGCGCGTTCGTCGAGCCGGCGCTCGCAAGCGCGCCGGCGGAGACGCATTTCCAGTTCGAGCGCCACGGCTATTTCGTGAGCGACCTCGTCGATCATGCGCCGGGGCGCCCGGTGTTCAACCGGACGGTGACGCTCAAGGATTCCTGGTCCAAGCCGCGCGCGTGAGTCGAACGTAGTCCGTCCGCAGCGGTCCCGACGGCGGGGCGCCGGACCCCGGGAGGCCGATTTGCAGCCTGCACGCCTGCTGAGGGGGATCCTGGCCGCGACGATGCTCGCGGTCGCAGTGCCCGTCGGTGCCGCCGATGCCGCCGCCGGGACCGCGGCCGACGCCGTCGCCGACGGCGCGGTCCGGACATCCGCGCGCCCCGCAGTCGACTACGCGGCGCTGATGCGGGCGACGGTCGATGGTCTGATCGCCTCGCAGCAACCCGACGGACTGTTCCCCTACGGCTTCGATTTCCTCGCAGATCAGCCGCTCGAACCGGGCCGCCTCTCGCCCGAAAATCTGATACGGCAGGCGGGGACCGCGTCCGCCCTGGCGGAATACTATCTTCGTACGCACGATCCCCGCCTGCGCCAGCCCCTCGCTCGCCTCCTGGAAGCGTTTGGCCGACACTCGCTGCCGATCGG
>JBLMVY010000236.1:0-10145 GCA_050256935.1 Candidatus Levyibacteriota bacterium
GGCGATCCCCGAATGCGCGAGTGGTTCCTCCGCTACCAACGGCTGTCGATGCCGCCTGGGGCAGCCACCAGAATGTACCGCTGGGTGACGCAACTCGACGTTCGATCGATCCTCCACGCCATCTCGGTTCCCACGCTCGTGCTTCACCGGGCGGAGAACCGGCATTACCGCCTGGCGTACGGTCGGTACCTCGCCGATCACATCCCGGGGTCTCGCTTCATCGAGCTCCCCGGCGCCGACTGCTACCCGTTCCACACGGCCGAGTGCGACACGACGCTCGACGAGATCCACGAGTTCCTGACGGGTGTCCGCGAGGCGCCACCCCACGCTCGCGAACTCTCGACCGTGCTTTTCACCGACATCGTGGGTTCGACCGACCTTGCTGCGAAGATCGGTGACGCCCGCTGGCTCGAGCTTCGCGGCGCCCACAATGATCTCGTGCGGCAGAGTCTGATCGCCTTCCAGGGTCGGGAGATAAACACCACCGGAGATGGCTTCCTCGCCACCTTCGACGGGCCCGCCAGAGCCGTACACTGTGCAGTGCGGATCAGGGACGCGGTGCGCGCCCTGGGCCTGGAGATCCGCGCAGGGCTCCACACCGGGGAGATCGAGCGCCTGGACCACGATGTCGGTGGGCTCGGGGTGCACGTCGCCGCGAGAGTGATGGGCGAAGCGCGGCCCGGAGAGGTGCTGGTCTCCGGAACCGTCGCCGACCTCGTCATGGGCTCGGGCATCGGTTTCAGCGAAAGACCTTCGACCCAACTCAAAGGAGTTCCCGGCACCTGGCGGATGCTCGAGGTCACCCGGACTCCCTGAGGTGACGGACGTCAGGCCTTCCCGGAACCCCATCGGCGCTTCCCGCGCCGCCCATCCCCGGGAAGCAGATTCCGCAGAATTCCCTCGCAGGTCTCCGGTGACATGTACTTGGGTACCGGATAGTTGGTATCCGCCTCCCAGCAGGCGGCCTTCGCCAAGGCTGGAATGTCTGCTTCGCGCAGCGCATCCAAATGGCTTGGGATGCCAAGAGCGCGGTTCAGGGCCTCGACCGAGTCGCGAAACTTCTTCGCCAGCGCCGCGGGTCGCTCTCCCTCCTTCCCGACCTTGGCGTGAACTGCCAGGACGGCCAGCTTCTTGGTGATGGCGGGACTCAGGAAGTTCAGAACCTGCGGCAGAACGATCGCGTTCGCCAGGCCGTGCGGTGTGTGGTACTTGCCGCCCAGCTGGTGCGCGATGGCATGTGCATATCCGACATTCGCCCGAGTGAACGCGAGGCCCGCATAGGTCGCAGCCAAGGCCATCTGCTCGCGCGCCACGAGGTTCTGACCGCTCCTGTAGGCGATGCGCAGGTTGTCATAGATCATGCCGACGGCGGCAAGCGCCATGCGGTCCGTGTAGGGCGTCGACCACTGGCCAATGAACGCTTCGACGGCGTGAGTCAGGGCATCCATGCCAGTTGCCGCCGTCACCTGTCGCGGCAACCCGGCCATCAACTCGGGGTCGAGCGCCGCCATGGTCGGAACGAGGCGCGTGTCGACGATCGTCAGCTTCCTGTTGGCTTCCGGATCCGAGATCACGGCCGCCACGGTCACCTCGGACCCGGTTCCTGCCGTCGTCGGTACTGCATAGATCGGGACCGGCGAGTGCAGGCCCTTGAAATAGCCGACCAATTGCCGGGGATGCTTCCGGTTGGCGACCGCCAGCGCGATCGTCTTCGCCGCGTCCATCGGGGACCCGCCGCCAAACGCCACGATGGCGTCGCACCGGTGCCTGGCGTAGAACCGGATGCCCCGCTCGATCAGTGGAATAGGGGCATCCGGGGTGATCGCGTCGAACACCACATGCGCGGTGCCACCCTTGGACAACGCCTTGGTCAGCGCATCCGGCAGACCCATGTCATGGACAGCGCGGTCGGTGACGACCAGAATCCTCTTGTGGCCGAATCCGCAAAGGGCCTGTCCCAACCGTCGACTGGCGCCCGGGCCGACCAGGAGCATCGGCTGCGGGATCGGCAGCAATCCGGTCACAACACCCGCCGCGCGCATCACCGTCGAAAGCCCGACGGACCGCACCACGTCGCCCACCATGCTCGGCATCTCGATCATCGTCCCGCCCGGGTTATCGCCTCGAGTCTGCCAGCTTGCACCAAACCCCGTTGCCGAGCCAGTATGTCCGCAGAAGTATCGCGCGTAGCGGCCGAGTGTCGCCCTGCAATGGGCCTCGGCTCCAGTGGATCTGCGCCGGCCATGCCTTCGTGCGGGACCGGCAGTTTTGCGACGAGTCGTGATTCTGGACATCGACCGGGGCAGCCGACAGGCGAGCTCCTTGCGGGGATGACATGAAAACGGTGGTCGGTATCAGTCTGGGTGCGAGCGCTCAGGATTTCGAATTCCGCAGCAGATTCCTCGGAAGGAAACTCAGCGTTCAGCGCCTCGGCACGAACGGCAGCACGGCAAAGGCAAGCAAGCTTCTGAGGTACTGGGAGCAACATGCCAACGCGATCGGGCTTGGGGTGGAGAAGGACAGCTATACCGTCGGGTCGCGGCGATACGTAGAAAAAGACAGCCTTCGGCTGAAGAACACCGTGACGCGCATTCCCGTCACCACGGGCGGTCGCCTGGATGACATCCTGCAGGAGTGGGCGCTGCGCCACGTCCAGGTCAAGCTGGGCAACTACTTCAGCAACGCCAGGATTCTGTTCTTCTCGGGCATGACCCACTACAAGCTGGCGTTGGCCATGTCCGAGTACACGCAGAACCTCGAGTTCGCCGATCCCGTTCTCCAGCTGGGAGTGCCCAAGCTGTTGACCTCCCTCGATGCTCTGGAGCTGTACGCCAGCGGGGCGCACCACGTGCTCGAGTGGGCACCGTCCGGCGTCATGTCCTCGACCGTGGTCAAGGAATGGACGAAGTTCGTGCTGCGCAGGGCGATGGGCGATGCGACGGTCATCGTGGCGCCGGTGCACGAATTGGACCGCTTCGGCGCAGAGGAGCTCAGGGGCAAGACGATCATCACGTCGACCGTCAACGACCGGCGCATCGAGCAATTCAGGAAGAAGGGCGTCAGCGTCGTCGTCGATGGCGCGCCCACGGCGTTCGGCCATGTGCTGAGTCCCAGCCTCCTCGACGCGATGATCATCGCCGCGACCGGGAAGGAGCCGGCCGACCTCGTCGAAGACGATTATCTGGAGATCATCACCGACCTGAAGCTCGAGCCGCGGATCATCTATCCCGGCGGCTTCAAGCGCATCAATCGCTTCGCCTTCGTCATACATCCGCTGTCGCAAGAGTACTTCAAGAACATCAAGCCCATCGAGTTGCTCTCCTATGTTTCGCCGCCGATCTTCATGGACACGCTGGAGAAGGCGATGGCCTATGCACCCCCGTTCATCTATTCGAAGGTGACGGGCATCAAGTCCCCGACCGGCGTGGAGGCAGAGGGCTGGCTGATTTCCGTGGGCGGAACGCCCAAGGAGATCATGAACCACACTCCCGAGTTCACTTACGAACGGTTGCTCGATGCCGCCCGGATGGCCAGGGGCCTCGGCGCGCAGATCATGGGCCTGGGTGCCTTCACCAAGGTCGTCGGCGATGCCGGACTCACCGTGGCGAGGCGCGCTCCCCTGCCCATCACGACCGGCAACAGCTACAGCGCATCGGCTGCGCTCTGGGCCGCGCACGATGCGGTGCTCCGCATGGGCCTGGTCCCCAAACCGAAGCGCGGAGAAAAGGTCCAGTTCAACGCAATGGTGGTAGGCGCCACCGGGGCCATCGGCTCGGTTTGTGCCCGCATGCTGGCGATGGTTGCCGAGAATCTCCATCTGGTGTCTCCGGAAACCGCCAAGCTCCTGTCGCTCAAGGAGTCGATCTTGAAGGAGACCGCGGACGCCCGGCTGTTCCTGTCATCGCGCGCCGACAAGCACATCGCTGACATGGACATGATCGTGACCGCCACTTCCGGCGCGGGCAAGAAGGTTCTCGACATCATGAAGGTCAAGCCCGGGTGTGTGATCACCGACGTGGCGCGTCCGCTCGACCTGCCCCCTGGCGAAGTCGCCAAGCGCCCGGACGTCCTGGTGATCGAGTCCGGCGAGATTCTGCTCCCAGGGAACGTGTCGATGAAGAACATCGGACTGCCGAAGAATGTGGCCTATGCATGCCTTGCCGAAACGATCGTATTGGCGCTCGAGGGGCGATTCGACAACTTCACCGTCGGACGCAGCATCGAGTGGGAAAAGGTGCGCGAGATCTACCGTCTCGGCCGAAAGCACGGCATGAAGCTCGCCGCCATTTCCGGCGTCAACGGACCATTTTCCGATGCGGACATCCGTCGGGTGCGCGAGCTGGCACTCGCCGCACGGTCCGAAGGGGCGCCAAAACGCGGGAAGGCGAGCGTCCCGAAGCGAGTCGTCACGCGCCGCGGCAAAGTGCTGGCGCCATCGAACGAGCCGGCCGGCCGAGGGCGCACGGTTCGCCGCGTCGTCCCCGGCGCCCGCCAGGGTTGAAATCCGATCATAGAATCAAGCCATCTCGCGGAAGCGAGGCCGATGCGGGTACGCGATCATGCTCTGGGATCCCATAAGTCGGTTGAAGGCGCTCGAGCGGGCGATCTGGTCACCGCGCCCTGCCGCCCTTCCACGATGGAAGGCCTTCGTGGTGCAGTCGGCGCGACTGGCCATCGTGCTCTTCCGGGACGTTGCGACGGGCGGACTCACGCTCAGGGCCATGAGCCTCGTCTATACGACCCTGCTGTCCATGGTGCCGTTGCTCGCGCTCAGCTTCTCCGTTCTGAAGGCGTTCGGAGTACACAATCGCATCGAACCGGCATTGCAGAACTTGCTCGCTCCGCTCGGTGCGCAGGGTCACGAGATTACCGGCCGACTCGTGCAGTTCATCGATCACATGAATGTCGGAGTGCTCGGGTCAGCCGGGTTGGCGCTCCTCATCTACACGGTCGTCTCGCTGATGGAGAAGATCGAGGAGTCGTTCAACTCGATCTGGCGCGTCGCTCAACTGCGCAGCCTGGGCGAGCGCTACAGCCGCTACCTCAGCGTGCTGCTCATCGGCCCGCTCCTCATGTTCAGTGCGGTTGGTGTAACGGCCATCGCCTTCAACTCGGAGGTGGTGCAGTACGTTCTTTCGATCGAGCCGCTCGGCGGTGCCCTGCTCAAGATCGGGGAGCTGATTCCCTACGCCTTGGTGATTGGCGCCTTCACGTTTGTCTACATCTTCATTCCCAATGCGCGCGTTCGCTTCGTACCAGCGCTGATCGGGGGCGTCGCGGGCGGAATCCTGTGGCAGTCGGCAGGCTGGGCGTTCGCCGTGTTCGTCGCCTCATCGACGCAATATGCCGCCATCTATTCGACGTTCGCCGTTCTGGTTCTGTTCCTGATCTGGCTGTACGTCAGTTGGCTGATCCTGCTGTTCGGCGCAGACATCGCATTTTATTTTCAGCATCCTGAATCCCTGTACGCGACGCCAGGAGAGCCGCAGTTGAGCAGCCGGATGCGTGAGCGCGTCACGCTGGTCGTCATGAGCCATATCGCGTCCAGCTTCGCAGAGGGGCGCCCGCCGTGGACGGTTCAGCAGCTGGCACAGAGACTTGGCATACCGATGCACGCCGTTGCCGTCGTCCTCGGCGCTCTCGAGGAAGGTGGACTTCTGACAGGGACGCGTGACGATCCTCCTGCGTACCTGCCGACCCGGGACCTGGCCGATGTGTCGGTCGCGGAGGTGATGGCGACGGTCCGCGCGGCGGGAGAGAGCCCGTCTCTCAGTCCCGAATCGCTCATCGTGCCGGCGCCGGCAGAGGAGCTGGTGGACGAGGTGGAGCGCGCCATCGTGGCGTCGCTCGAAAAGGTGAGCGTCAAGGCGCTGGCAGATGGCGCACGCCACCCCAACGGAGCCCTTTCCCGGAATTGATCGGCCGAGGAACCGGACTCAGGTCAGTCGTGCTGCAGATACTGGTGGACGAACGCGATCGCCATGCTCCCCTCGCCCACCGCCGAGGCGACCCGCTTGACCGGGCTGGACCGCACGTCCCCGCATGCGAAGATCCCCGGGACGCTCGTTTCGAGGAGATACGGATCCCGAGCCCCCCGCCAATGTCCGGACTTCACCACGTCGACGCCAGTCAGCAGGTACCCGCGGCCATCGCGCGCGATCTCGGCCGGCAGCCATTCGGTCTCGGCATCTGCGCCGATGAACACGAAGAGTGCGCCGCAGGCCCGGCGGCGCACGGTTCCGCTCGTGCGCTCCAGGATATCGATCGCCGTGAGGTGTGTGTCGCCATGCACCGCCTGAACTTCGGATTCCAGCTCGAGCGCGATGTTCGACTTGCTGCGAACCTGCTCGATGAGATAGCGGGACATGCTCTTTTCCAGAGCATTGCCCCGGACGACCAGCGTCACCGTTCGGGCGTGATTGGCGAAGAACAGCGCCGCCTGGCCGGCCGAGTTCCCGGCGCCGATCAGGTGCACGTCGAGACCCTGGGTGTTGCTCGCCTCGCTGCGCGCTGCCCCATAGTAGACGCCCTTGCCAATGAGCCGCTCTGACCCCTCGATCGCAAGACGCCGCCAGGTCACTCCGGTGGCGATGATGATGGTCCGCGCGCGAACCGCGTCGTCACCGTCGAGGTAGACCGCGCGGCTTTCCGGATCGACACGAATTATCTTGCGCGTGACCAGAATTTCCGCTCCAAGCCGCCTTGCCTGCTGCAGCGCCCTGGTGGCGAGCTCGTCACCCGAGACGCCGTTGGGAAATCCCAGATAGTTCTCGATGCGCGACGACGTTCCGGCCTGACCGCCGGGTGCCTCGCGCTCGACCACCAGCGTCCTGAGCCCCTCGGATGCACCGTACACCGCGGCCGCCAGGCCCGCCGGTCCACCGCCGATGATGACGGTGTCGTATTCGGTGAAACGCCCGCGCGTCTGCAGTCCAAGATGCCTGGCGACCTCGCCCGGTCGCGGCTGAACCAGCGTCGCACCGTCTGCGAGGCGCAGTGCGGGGCAATCCCCTTCCCCGGGACGCGGAGCGGGCCACCGCGCAGGCAGTCCCGGATCGTCGGGCGTCATCCAGTCGAAGGTAACCTGATTGCGCGCCAGAAACTGGCGCAGGTCGTGGCAGGCGGTGTCCCACTGGTGGCCGACGATCAGCACCTGCGCCTTGGGTGCCTCGGCGGCCAGGCCCTGAAGTCCTCCGATGCGCTCGCGTGCGAGCGCACCGACCACCTCGGAAATCGCCGGCGACGCGGCGGCAATCGCATAGTAATGCTGGGCGTCCACGCGAACGACGCGCGAGGGTTCAGCCGCGCGATAGTCGGCGACGAACGCACTCCCGAGTGCGATCGGGACTTCACCGAAGATCTTCCCCGGAACGCGCCAGCCGATCGTGCGGTCGATTCCGTCGATCCGCTTGGTGACCTCGATCTTGCCCTCGAGGACGGCGAACAGCGCACGCTCTTCGCCCTCGTGAACCGCATACTCTCCCGGGGCAAGGCGAATGTCCGCCGCTGTCCTTGCGACGCGCTCGAGCTCGACCGCCGACAGCTTCGAGAAGAGCGGAATGGCTGCAACTTCTTCCGTCGTCAACATGATTTGGCGTCCAGAAAGAGACCGGATCATCGGCTCCGCGACGGCGATTCCGGCACCAGGGTTTCGCGGAACGCTTCGGCGATCAGTCAGATTAAGCGCAGCGCACAGGCTTGCCAAGTCCGAGGTACGCTCAGGGTGGCGCCTGCGTTGAGGTGCCGAGGATCTGCCTGAAACGGTCTCGTCGCAACGCGAAGGAGCGCCGCCATGCGCTACGAACTTTACTACTGGGCGTCCATTCAGGGCCGCGGTGAATTCGTCCGGCTCGCGCTCGAAGCCGCTGGCGCGCCATACGTCGACGTTGCCCGCACCGTCGGCGGCGAGCAGCGCATGCGCCGACTGCTCGAAGACACGACGCTCGTCGATCCGCCGTTCGCGCCCCCGTTCCTGAGGGCCGGCAAGAGCCTGATCGGGCAGACGGCCAACATTCTGCTGTTTCTCGGCGAACGCCATGCCCTCGCGCCGAAAAGTAAGGTGGGGCGGCTTTGGACGCACCAACTGCAGCTCACGCTCGCCGACCTCATCGTCGAAGTGCACGACACGCATCACCCGATCGCGGGGAGCCTGTACTACGAGGACCAGCGCCAGGAAGCGAAACGGCGCGCGGCCGACTTCGTTGAGAACAGGCTGCCAAAATTCCTTCGCTATTTCGACGGCGTTCTAAAGCGCAACCCGAGCGGGCCGGCCCACCTTGTCGGTGCCCGGCTCAGCTACGCTGACTTGTCCCTGTTCCAGGCAGTGTCCGGCCTTCACTACGCCTTCCCGAAGGCGATGGCGCGAACCGCGAAGCGGTGTCCGCGCGTGATGGCGCTGCACTCGCGGGTCGCGTCCCACCCGGGAATTGCCGCCTATCTTGCTTCGGACCGCCGGCTGCCGTTCAACCAGCAGGGCATCTTTCGCCACTACGCAGAGCTGGACCCGTGATTTCGATGCGAAGCGGGTCCTTTTCCCGGAACGTGTTCCAGCAAGGGCGAGTCTCGTCATCCGGAACGCTGGCGGGCCCGCGCCACGGGGAGTGCATGAGCAAGTTTTCACCGGTCGCGGACGCGCGCGGCGTCAGTCGCCTCGTCGTCGATCTCACTGTGCTCGTCACCGACGTGGTGGAAACGATGCACCACAACATCGCCAAGCGGCCGGGCGTCCTCGGTCCCGCGACGCTCGACCCGACCCGCGGCATCACGGGGTTCGTGTATCGCAGCGTTCGGGGGGTCACGCGCGTCGTGGGGAGGACGATCGATGCCGTGCTCCGACCGCTGGAGCCGCTGCTCGCCGAAGCGCCCGTCGGTCCCCGGCGCGACGCAGTGTTGTCCGTCCTCAACGGCGTGCTCGGCGACCACCTCGACGCGAGCGGCAATCCGCTGGCAATTCCGATGCAACTGCGCGTCCGCGGCATGCCGCTTCCACTCGACCGCATGGGGATCGCAAGGATCCTGCCGCGGCCGCGCCAGCGCATCGTGGTCATGGTGCACGGGCTATGCATGAGCGATGCGATGTGGAATTGGCAGAAGCACGACCACGGACAGAGCCTGGCGCGTGACCTGCACGCCGATGCCGTCTACCTGCATTACAACAGCGGGCGCCACATCTCGACCAACGGAGCGGAGTTCGCGACGTTGCTCGAGCGAATGGTGGAGGCGTGGCCGGTGCCGCTACGCGACCTGATTCTAGTCGGCCACAGCATGGGCGGGCTCGTCATCCGCAGCGCATGTGCGGCGGGCGAGGGCCTTGGACATCGATGGCGGCGTCTCCTGCGCGGGCTGGTCTTTCTCGGCACGCCGCACCACGGCGCGCCACTGGAGCGCGGTGGCCATGGTGTCGACATCCTGTTCAGCGCGAGCCCGTACACGGTCGCCTTTGCGCGGCTGGGCCAGCTCCGAAGTGCCGGCATCACCGATCTGCGCCACGGCTCCGTGCTCGATCGCGACTGGCACGGCCGTGAACGCTTCGGGCACGCCGGCTATTTACGGCACGCACAACCACTGCCTCGCGATGTGCCGGCATTCGCCATCGCGGGCAGCCTGAGCAGAGCTGCGCCCACGCGCGGCGGCAAGCCCCGTGGCGATGGACTCGTGCCCATCGCCAGCGCGCTTGGCTGGCACGACGACCCCGACATGGCAATCGGCATCGATCCGGCGAGGCAGTGGATCGCCTACGGGACCGGCCACCTCGACCTGCTTTGCAGCAGTTTGGTCTACAAGAAGATGAAAGGCTGGCTCGGCGGCGCCCGAGTGCACCCAGGGACCACTCCGACCGAACGTGTTGGCCCATAGGTCGGCAACCGAGGATTGTCAGCAACTTCCGCAGCCAGGCGTCACCGCCTGTAGTCGCGAAACCCTGCCGCGCGCGCAAGGTCTGCCTTGACCTCCTCGCGGCTGCGCTCGTACACGATCTCGCGTCCCAAGGCCTTGCCGGCATACGCCATGCCATTGCGCGTGGGCGTCAGATCGACGCGAACGTTGTGCACGCCCTCCCCTAGCACTACCGTGATCGTGTCGAGCCGCTTGCTGAACACCACCACGTCGAGCGTCTGCCCCGTCGACGTTACGCGCACTTGAATTCT
>JBLMVY010000237.1:0-7896 GCA_050256935.1 Candidatus Levyibacteriota bacterium
CGTAGATCTTCCACGAGCACGAGCCGGTGCAGTTGGTGCCGTGGGTGCTGCGGACGATCTTGTCGTGCTGCCAGCGTCCGCGATAGGCGTCCTCCCAGGTGCGGTCCTCGCCGGTCGTGCGACCATGGCCTTCGGCGAAATCCTCGTGCGCCTGCGAGAAGTAGGTGATGCGGTCGAGAAAATGGCTCATGAAGATCTCCCGGGGAGTCGCGAAACCGGCCTCAGCACGGCATCTCCGCGTTCCTGCGCGCGTAGTACCACCAGGTGACGGTGATGCACAGCAGGTAGAAGACGATGAAGGTGTAGAGCGCGAATTCGGGGCCGCCCGTCATGGTGATCGACGTGCCGTAGCTCTTGGGGATGAAGAACCCGCCGTAGGCCGCCAGCGCGGCGGTGAACCCCAGCGTCGCGGCGCCCTCGGTGTTGCCTTCCCGGGTCGCCTGGGCGACGGCCGCCTCGTTGGCCGGGTCGACGCCGCGCAGCTTCTGGGTGAGGAAGATCACCGGGATCATGCGGAACGTGGATCCGTTGCCGATGCCGGTGGTCAGGAACAGCACCAGGAACATCACGAAGAAGCCGGCGAAGCTCCCGCCCGACGGCCCGCTCGGCAAGAAGTAGAGGACGCCGGCGACCGCGGCCGCCATCACGACGAAGTTCCAGAAGGTGACCCGCGCGCCGCCCAGCTTGTCGGCGAGCCAGCCGCCGAAAGGACGCACCAGCGCACCGACCAGGGGGCCGAGCCAGGCGAAGGCGACCGGGTCGACGCCGGGGAACTGGCTCTTGATCAGCAGCGGAAAGCCCGCGGCATAGCCGATGAACGAGCCGAAGGTTCCCAGGTAGAGGATGCACATCAGCCAGTTGTGCTTGCGGCGGAAGATCGCCGCCTGCGTCGCGAACGACGCCTTGGCGTCGGCGATGTCGTTCATGCCGAACCACGCGGCGAGTGCCGCCAGCGCGATCCAGGGCACCCAGATGAAGGCCGCGTTCTGCGTCCAGACCTGGATCGGCTCGTTGTTCTTGATGATCGTCTGCGGATCGCCGCCGAAGATGCCGAAGATGCCGGCGGTGACGACCAGCGGGCTCAGGAACTGCACGACCGACACGCCGAGGTTGCCCAGCCCCGCGTTGACCCCCAGCGCCGATCCCTTGCGCTCCTTGGGGAAGAAGAAGCTGATGTTGGCCATGCTCGAGCTGAAGTTGCCGCCGCCGAGGCCGCACAGCAGCGCCAATCCCAGCATCGTCGGATAGCTGGTCGTGTTGTCCTGGATCGCGAAGCCGATGCCCAGCGCCGGAATCAGCAGCGACGCGGTCGAGATCGCCGTCCAGCGCCTGCCGCCCAGCAGCGGCACCATGAACGAGTAGAAGATGCGCAGCGTCGCTCCCGAGAGCGCGGGTGCCGCCGCGAGCCAGAACAGCTGGTTGGTCGAGTACTTGAAGCCCAGCGCCGGCAGGGTGACGGCGACGACGCTCCACACCTGCCAGATCGCGAAAGCGAGGAACAGCGCGGGAACCGAGATCCAGAGGTTGATCTTGGCGATCGCCTCGCCCTGCTGGGCCCAGAACGCCTTGTCCTCCGGCGTCCAGACGGTCAGGACCCGTCCGCCGCGCCGCTTGGGTGCGCCCATTGTGGTGGTGCTCACGATCGTTGTCTCCTGTGAAACGCGGGATTCAGCCGCGGGGGCGGCCATGCGAAAGCCTGGCCTCGGAACCCATGACCTCGGTCCTGCGCACTTCGGTGAAATACATCCAGATCAGCGAAACCCAGACGACCCCGTACATCAGCATGAATGCGCTCGAACGGATGCCGGTGATGTCGAGCAGGGCGCCGAACATGATCGGCAGCACGAAGCCGCCGAGCCCGCCGGCGAGGCCGACGACGCCGCTGACGGTGCCGATGTTGGTCGGATAGTCGTCGCTGATGTACTTGAAGACGCTCGCCTTGCCGAAGGCGAAGGCGACGCCCAGGACCGCCATCAGCGCGGTGAACATGTAGACGTCGAGACCGATGTGGAAAGTCGTCGGACCCGCGGTGGTCATCACCGTGAAATCGGTCTGCGGATAGGAGAGGATGAACAGGCAGACCCAGCTCACCCACATCACCCACCAGGTGATGCTGTGCGCGCCGTACTTGTCGGCGAGCACGCCGCCGATCGCGCGCAGCACGCCGCCGGGCAGCGAGAAGCACGCGGCGAGCAGCGCGGCGATGCGGATGTCGAGCTTGTACTCGCCGACGTAGTACTGGACCATCCACAGCGACAGCGCGACGTAGCCGCCGAACACGATGCTGTAGTACTGGCAGTACTTGATGACCGTCGGGTCCTTCAGCATCTGCAGCTGGTCGCGGAAGCGCGTCGTCGAGGGCACCAGGTGCGACGGGTCGCTGTAGGTCAGCAGCCAGAACAGGATCACCGTGCCCAGCATCACCGCCGCGTAGACCTGCGGCACCATCGTCCAGCCGAAGGCGACGACCAGCGAGGGCGCCACCAGCTTGTTGACCGCGGCCCCCGAGTTGCCCGCGCCGTAGACGCCCATCGCCATGCCCTGGCGGTTCTTCGGGAACCAGCGCGCGACATAGGGCGTGCCCACCGAGAACGACCCGCCGGCCAGCCCCACGAACAGCCCGATGACGATGAAGTGCCAGAACTGCGTCGCATAGGCCATCAGCCAGATCGCCGGCACGGTGATCGCCATCAGGATCGCCATCACGATCCGGCCGCCGTAGCGGTCGGTCCAGATGCCCAGCGGCACCCGGATCAGCGAGCCGGTCAGGACCGGCGTCGCCGTCAGCAGGCCGAACTCCGTCGCGTTGAGATCGAGGGCCTTCTTGATCGGGATGCCGATGACGCCGAACATCATCCAGACCATGAAGCAGACGGTGAATGCCAGCGTGCTCGCCGCGAGCACCGACCAGGCGTGGCGCCGATGTTCCGGCGTTTCGCCGATGCTTGCGGATTCCTTCCTTGTGCGTGCCACGGAGACGCTCCCTCGTCGATGTCCGACGGCGTCACTATCGCGGCTGGCAAGGCCTGCGAACATCCTCCGGTGGTGCAGGCAGGGCGCGCGGAGGAACTATGCCGCGGCGACCCGGCATAGTTCGAAAGAACTACGGAGAACCGGATCTCCGCGGGCGGGGTTCAGCCGCCGTTGTACCCGGCGGCGTAGACGGCGGCCTGCACGCGCGAATTCAGGTTGAGCTTGCGCAGGATGTGCTGGACGTGGATCTTGACCGTCGTCTCGGCGATGTCGAGCGCCCGTGCGATCTCCTTGTTGCTCGCCCCGCGCGCGATGTGCTGCAGGATCTCGTGCTCCCGCGGCGACAGCGACTGCATCGGGTCGGGCGGCGCGACGCCCGCGGGCGGCTCCTCGGCAGCGGGGCGGGAGCTCGCCTGCTGGAAGGCATTGACGAGCTTGCCGGTCATCTCGGGACTGACCACCGACTCCCCGCGTGCGGCCCGCTCGATCGCCTGCGCGAGCCCCTCGCTGTCCATGGTCTTCAGCAGGTAGCCGTGGGCCCCGGCGCGCAGCGCGACGGCGAGATCGTGCTCGTCCTCGCTGACCGTCAGCATCAGCACCCGCGCAGCCGGCGCGGCCTCCTTGAGGCCAGGCAGGGCATCGATGCCGGTGACGCCGGGAAGGTGGTTGTCGAGCAGGATGACGTCGGGCTTGAGCTCGGCGGCGCGCCGCTGCGCCTCGCCTGCGTCGGCCGCTTCGCCGACCACCGCGAAGCCGCCGTGCTGGCGCAGCAGCGCGATCAGGCCGCGGCGGAACAGCGTGTGGTCGTCGACGACGAGGATGCGGATCGGGGACATGGCGGGAGGCTGCGTCAGGCCGCCGCCGACTCGCGGCGCACGCCCCGGGAGACGTTCGAAGGCACGGTCAGCACGACCGCGGTCCCGCCGCCCGGCGCGGCCTTCACCTCGACCTGGGCGCCGATGCGCGCGGCGCGCTCGCGCATGATACGCAAGCCCACGTGCGTCTCGTCGAGCGCGCCGTCGCCGGCGTCGAACCCGCGTCCGTCGTCGCGCACGCAGAAGCGCCATTGCGGCGACTGCTTGACGTCGACCCACACCTGGTGCGCGCCCGCGTGCTTGCGGACGTTGGACAGGGCCTCCTGGATGACGTGCAGCACCTGGACCTGGCGGTCCGGCGCGAGGGGTATGCCGTGTCCTTCGGTGCTGTAATGGGTGACGAGCCCCGTCTGGTGCTCGAACTTCCGCAGCGTCGTCCGCAACGCCGGCTCGATGTCCTCGGCATTGGTGCGCGTGCGGAAATGGACGAGCAGCTCGCGGACATCGCTGGTGCTCTCGCGCAGGCCGGCGTCGATCTCGGCGATCGCTTGCTCGGCCGCGGCCGCGTCCCGCCGCTGCGTCGCATCGCGCAGCAGCTGCACCTGGATCTTGAGGAAGGCGAGCGACTGGGCGATCGAGTCGTGCAGCTCGCGGGCGAGCAGGCTCCGCTCCTCCGCGACGGCGGTCTCGCGGTCGAGGGCGCTGGCGCGCAGGCTCTCCATGCCGCTGGCGAGATGGCTCGCCAGCGTCTCCAGGAGGCTGCGCTCGTCGTCGGAGATCGCGCGCGACACCCGATAGAAGAGGTCCACCTCGCCCAGGATCCGCTGCTGGTGGGTGATGGGAACGCTGACCAGCGTCTCGAACCCGGCGCGCGCGCAATGGTCGAGGGGAGCGGGCGCCGCAGCCTGGATCGGGATCACGCGCGTCGTGGCGCGGCCTTGCGCCTGGCCGCAGAGACAGGCGCCGGTGAGCAGGCAGCTCTCGTCCTCCGCCATCGCCTGCGGCAGGCAGTCGCCGGCGAGCAGCAGGTAGCGCGAGTTGGTTTCATCGGACCAGCGTATCGCCGCGGCATCGGCATGCGCGATGCTGCGCGCCTTGTGGGCGAACCCGCGCGCGAGCTCGTCGAGCGAGCCGGCCCGCGACAGCATGCCGCTCACCTCGTAGAGCGCCGACAGGCGCTGGCGCTCGATCTCGAGGCTCGCCGTCTTCTCCCGCACCTTGTCCTCGAGATTCCGGTACAGCGACGCCAGCGTCTGCGCCATGCGGTTGAAGCCCTCCGAGAGCTCGCCGAACTCGTCGTGGGAGGCGACGGCGATGCGCGTCGCGAGGTCGCCTTTCTCGATGCTCCCGAGGCCGGCCTTCAGGCGGGCGAGGGGATCGAGCACGAACAGATAGCCGACGTAGAGCGACACGACGGCGCTCGCGATCGCCAGCGCCATCATCGCCATCTGGATGACGTTGAGAATCGCCGTCCAGTGCGAAAGCTGGTGCTCGATGGCGGAGACCAGCCGGTCGACGGAGCCGACGAAGTCCTCGGTGCGACGCGCGACCACCGCCGGCGCAGGTGCCGTCGACCACGCGTCGCGCAGCGCGTTCCATTGCTGCTGGGCTGCCTCGAAGTGCGAGCGGACGTCGTCGGTCCACGGAACGAAGAGCGGACGCGAAGGATCGCCGGATCGAAGCAGCGCCAGCGTCTGGTCCATCCGGCGCAGCAGCGGCTGCAGGGTCTCCGGTGCGCTGCCGGCCTGCGTGGCCGCCAGCCGCCACGCCTGCATGCGCATGCGCCCGGCCTCGTTCACCGCGGCCGCGCCGCCCTCGAGCTGCCAGGTCACCCACAGCGTCAACCCGATGGAGGCGATCGCCAGGGCGAGCAGCGTGCCCCCGACGATGACGAACTTGGTGGCGAGGGTGGTGGGTCGGCGCATGCGGGAATCATTCGGCTTGGCCGTAGTCTAGCGGTTACGGCGCCGGCCGGCCCGTCCGCCGGGGACAATGGCTTGACCGTCGTCAACGACAGCGCGCGTGGAAGCGCTGTAGGGTGCACAAGATCAGCATGGAGATCGTCATGGCACGCCGAGTCCTGATTTCGCTGGCGCTGGTCGCAGCGGTGCTGGGAAGCACTGTCGCGACGGCACAGCCGCGCGGTGGCGGCGGTGGTGGCGCGCCTCCCGGCGGGGCCCTTGGCAGGGGCCCGGGTGGAGCGCCTTCCGGAGGCGGTGCGTGGCATGGCGGGGGCCAGGGGAACTGGCACGGGGGCGACTGGCACGGGGGTAACTGGCACGGCGGCGACTGGCACGGCGGGGGGCATGGCGGCTGGTACGGCGGCTGGTACGGGCCGAGTGTCGGCCTGTACCTGGGCAGCCCCTATTGGTGGGGCGGCGGGTGGCCCTATCCCTACTACTATCCCTACAGTTACTGGTGGCCCTATGCCTACGGCTATTCCTACCCGTCGCCCTATGTCTACGCTCCGCGCGAGCCTTCGGTCTACATCGAGCAGGGGTCGCAGACGGCGCCGGTCCACGCCTGGTATTACTGCACCGATCCCGCAGGCTATTACCCCTACGTGCAGCGCTGCACCAAGCCATGGATGACCGTCGTGCCACAGGATGTTCCCGCAGGGTCGGCCGCGCCCGCGGCAACCGCGCCCCCGGGCGGCGCAGGAGGAGTGAAATGAACCATCGTGCGATCGTGTCGTCGGCCGTCGCCGCGTTGCTGCTGGCGGGCTGCGTCGCGCTGCCCGTCGCGCCGACGGTGATGGTTCTGCCCGGGTCGAGCAAGGGCTTGGGCCAGTTCCGTGCCGATGACGATTACTGCCGCGCCTATGCGCAGGCGAGGATTGGCGGGGCCGCCCAGGCGGCTTCCGGCAGCGCGGCTGCGAGCGCCGCCGCCGGCACGGCGCTCGGCGCGGCGGCGGGCGCCATCATCGGATCCGCCTCAGGCAATGCCGGCCCGGGTGCCGCGGTGGGTGCGGGCACGGGCCTGCTGTTCGGCAGCGCCTACGGGAGTGACATCTACGGCTACTCGTACTACGCATTGCAGCAGCAGTACGACGCTGCCTACGTGCAATGCATGTACGCGCAGGGCAATCGCGTCCCGGTGCGCGGAACCTATGGCGGGACGATCCAGGGTCGCGTGCCGCAGGGGTCTGCGCCGTCCGGCGGCTCGCCTGCGACCGGCTATCCGGTTCCGGATCCGCGGACCGACAGCATTCCACCGCCGAACACTCCGCCACCGCGGCTCTAGCCGGCGTGCAACGAATCAAGTCACAGGGACGACATCGATGGGCACGACAGAGTTGGGCACCACGTGGTGGGCCCGGGGCCTCGACCAGGTGGATCGCGAGATCGCGCGCCTGGCCACGATCTGCAACGTCAGGATTCTCGATCCCGGCGTCGTCGAACGCGTGCTGCGCAACGACGCGTCGGTCTGCGGCACCAGCAATCCGCTGGCTTTCGAGAAGCTGCGCACCGTGCTGATGATGCACTTTCACGTGCGCGACAAGGCCGTCGAATCCATTGGCGAAGCGCAGACCGCAGCGCTGATCGACAAGATCGTGGAGAGCCTGCGCGAGCGCATCGGCCAGCGCATGGGCGGACCTCGCGAGGAATGAGGTCGCGGATCGACCGCGGGCGGACGCCGTCGCGCCGCCCGCGGCCTCCGGCTAGAAGCGCAGGTCCACGCCTCCGACGTAGCTGTCGACCTTGATGCGGTCGTTCTTCACCCACTCGGCGAACAGCGCCCAGTTGGGGGCGAAGGTCCAGCGACCGCCGACGCCGTAGGTTGCCTCGTCCTGGCGGTCGTTGCGATTCACCGACTCCAGCGACGTGTTCGCATTGAGCTTCAGCTCCGAGTGCGCGTATCCGACGCGGCCGTAGAGGTCGAAATTGCTGATCGGCAGTATGCCGACCAGCGAGATCCCCACCGATTGCCCCTTGGCCGATCCGTCGACGGGCACGACGTTGCCGAGCGCCGTACCGTGGAAGCTGTAGCGGCCGAAATCGTAGTAGCCGAGCTCGACCGCTCCGTACGGGCTGAACCGCCAGCCGCCGCGCACCGTGTAGGTGGTGTCGTGGGTGTCGATCTGGGCGTTGTTGAGGCCGGTGAGCTC
>JBLMVY010000238.1:0-10720 GCA_050256935.1 Candidatus Levyibacteriota bacterium
CGGGCGCCGCGGGTCACGACCGCGCTCCTGCGATCGGCCCCGGTCCGGGCAGCGCCCCGCCGCTCGCGCCGCCGCCCAGCTCGGCGATGACGGCCTCGGCCGCCAGCGCGCCGGTATCCGCGGCGAGCCGTTGCCCGAACGCCCCGAACAGCGTCTCCAGCCGCCGCCGTGTCACCGTGTCGTCGAAGAGGTTCAGCGCGGCCCGGGCGAGATTGGCAGGGGTCGCATCCTCCTGCAGGAATTCCGGAACGACGAAGCGGCCGGCGAGCACGTTGGGCAGGCCGACATAGGGCAGGGTCAGCTTGCGGCGGACGATCCACGCCGTCAGCGAGCTCACGCGGTAGAAGATGACATGCGGGCAGCGCGCGAGCGCCGCTTCGAGCGTCGCGGTGCCCGAGGCGACCAGCGCGACATCGGCCGCGCGCAGCGCGTCGTCCGCATGTCCGTAGAGCAGCGTGAGTGGCAGCGTGTCGTGCCCGCCCCGGTGCTGCGCCTCGAGGAATGCGTCGCGCGTCGTGCGCGAGACCAGCGGGACGATGAACGTGGCATCGGGCCGCGATTCGAGGATGCGGGCCGCCGCGTCGAGCACGAGCCCCGCGTGCATCTCGATCTCCGACAGCCGGCTCCCCGGAAGCAGCGCGAACAGCGGCGTCGCGGGCCGGTACTTCAGGAGCTCGCGCGCTGCGCGCCGCGTCTCGGGGCCGGCGGCTTCCGCGGCCATCGGGTGCCCGACATAGGTCACCGGGATGCCTGCCGCCTCGTAGAGCGGCGGCTCGAAGGGGAACAGCGCGAGCATCCGGTCGACTGCGCGCCCGATCGTGCGCAGGCGCTCCGCGCGCCACGCCCACACGGACGGGCTCACGAAATGGACCGTGCGGATGCCGCGCCGCTTGAGGCGGTGCTCGAGGCCGAGGTTGAAGTCCGGCGCATCGACGCCGACGAACAGCGGGATGCGCGCCCCGATCAGGCGCCGGGCGATCCGGCGCCGCAGCGCGATCAGCGACGGAAGCTGCGCGAGGACCTCGACGAAGCCGCGTACGGCGAGGCGCTCCATCGGCGCCCAGACCTCGCAGCCTTCGGCCTGCATCCGCGGGCCCGCGATGCCCGCGAAGCGGATGTCGCTGCGGCGCAGGCGAACGGCGCGGATCAGCGTCGCCGCGAGCGCGTCGCCCGACGCCTCGCCGGCGACGATGCCAATCGTGATTGGCGCCGCCTCCCCCGATGCGCCGCGCATTCCACCCCCGGGAAAAGCCGTGATCTTAGCGCACGCTCGCCCAGCCGCGATGGCGCCGGATACATGACCTCGGAACGATCGACATTCGACGGCAACCCCCGCCGCCCCATCGCCAGGCGCGCAGTGACGGGCGCTCGCGCAAGGCGCCTGCGGCGCAGTCGTCGCGAAGCGGGTGGGGCGGCAAGCGAGCCCGGCCGCCCCGTCGGGTCACGGATGTCTTCGAGCGCCGCCGCCTCGGGACCCGCTCGACGACGCGGGTGCGACGCCGAAGCCTTGGGCGAGCGCCCGTCGCTGCGCGCCGACGGATGGAACGAGCGGGCCGAGGCGGACGGACGAAGGCGGGTGCATTCAGCGGACGATGCCGCGACCGGGCTCGGCGAGGAACTCGACCAGGGGTTTGAGCAGCGGCGCATCGGCCGCCGCCTTCGCGAGCTCGTCGCGCGCGTCGTCCAGCGACAGTCCGGCGCGATAGATGGTGCGATAGGCGCGGCGCACCACGGTGATGTCGGCCGGCGAAAAGCCGCGCCGCCGCAAGCCTTCGTTGTTCGTCCCCGCCGGCTTCGCCGGGTATCCCGCAGCGGTGACGAATGGCGGAACGTCCTGCAGCACGATCGCGCCGGCGGCGAGCATCGCATGCGCACCGACCCTGCAGAACTGATGGACGCCGGCGTAGGCGCCCAGGACCGCATAGTCGCCGACGCTGACGTGTCCGGCGATCTGCGCGTTGTTCGAGAACGTCGTCTGGTTTCCGACGACGCAATCGTGGGCGACGTGGGTGTAGGCGAGAAACCAGTTGCCGTTGCCGATCGTGGTCGTGCCGCGATCCTGCGCGGTCCCCGCATGGATCGAGACGTACTCGCGCACGACATTGTCGTCGCCGAGGGTCGTCGACGTCGGCTCGCCGCCGTATTTGCGGTCCTGCGGAATGTCGCCTATGGACGCGAACTGGAAGATACGATTGCGTGCGCCGATCCGGGTCCGGCCGGCAATGACGACATGCGGTCCGATGCGCGTTCCCGCCCCGACGCTGACGCCGCCGCCGATGATCGCATAGGCGCCGACCTCGACGTCGTCGGCGAGCTCCGCACCCCGATCGATCAGCGCCGTGGGATGAATCGCCGCCACGTCACTCGACCGGAAGCGGGGGCAGCGGCGGCACGTCGCGGATGGCGGCGAGCAGCGTCGCCTCGCAGACGAGCTGGTCGCCGACGGTCGCGCGGGTGCGAAAGCGCCCGACGCCGCGGACTGCGCGCTCGAGGTTGGCTTCCAGCATCAGGGTGTCCCCCGGCACGACCTGCCGCTTGAAACGCGCGTCGTCGATGCCGGCGAAGAGCACGAGCTGGCTTCCGTCTCGCCGCGCGAACTCGGACAGCATCGTCAGCAGCCCGGCGAGCTGTGCCATCGCCTCGATGACCAGCACGCCGGGCATCACCTTGTAATCGGGGAAATGCCCCTGGAAGAAAGGCTCGTTCGCGGTGACGTTCTTGAGTCCGCGGATGAACCGCCCCGCCTCCCAGTCCAGGACGCGATCGACCAGCAGCATCGGATACCGATGCGGCAGCAAGCGCTGGATCATGCCGATGTCGAGCTCAGCCACGCTATCCTCCCCTAGCCCGCATTGTTGTCGGATCTCGACCCGGCGAGCGCGCGCTCCAGCGCCCTGACGCGCTCGGCGAGCTCGCGCAGACGCCGGGTCTGCGATGCCACCTGCTTCCACTCGCGATGCGGCAGCGCGGGAAAGGCGCCCGTGTACACGCCGGGCACGGTGATCGAATCGTGGATCAGCGTCGCCCCGGATATTACCGTGCCGTCGGCGATGTCGAGATGTCCGGAGATCATCGCCGCACCCCCGATCCGGCATCGCTGCCCGATGCGCGTCGAGCCCGCGATGCCGACGCAGCCGGCGATCGCCGTGTGCGCTCCGATGATGCAGTTGTGGCCGATCTGGATCTGGTTGTCGAGCTTGACGTCGTCCTCGATCCGCGTGTCGTCGATCGCCCCGCGATCGATCGTCGTATTGGCGCCGATCTCGACGTCGGCCCCGACGACGACGCGCCCGGTCTGGGGAATCTTGAGCCAGCGGCCGTCGGCTTCGGCGAGCCCGAAACCATCCGCGCCGATCACCGCCCCGCTGTGGATCAGCGTGCGCGGTCCGATGATGCAGCGCGGATAGACGCTCACCCGGGCGTCGAGGACCGCGTTGTCGCCGATCGACGCGTCGTCGCCGATCGTGCAGTGGGCGCCGATGGCCGCGTGCTCGCCGATCGACACCCGCGCGCCGATCACCGCGAAGGGCCCCACCGCGGCCGTGGACGCGACCTGCGCCGACGGGTCGACCACCGCGCTCGGATGAACGCCCGGAGCAGCGGCCTCGGCGGGATGCAGGATGTTCGCCACCCGCGCGAAAGTGGCGTAGGGATCGCGGGCGACCAGCTTGGGAAGCGCGGTCGCGGCGACGTCGTCGGGCGCGACGATGACCGCGCCGGCGCGCGTTGTCGCAAGCTGCGGACGATAACGGGGATTCGCCAGGAACGCGATGTCGCGGGGCCCGGCATGCTCGAGGGTGCCGACCCGCTCGATCGTCGTCGCGCCGTCGCCGTCGACCGTCGCCCCGCAGCGCCGCGCGAGCTCGTCGAGGCGCCATCCGCCAGCCGGGGTCGAGGGGGGCATCGCGATGGGCCGTTGGGCGGGCGCGCGGCCGTCCGGCCGCGGACGCGGCGCTACTTGTCGGCGAGCGCCTTGATCACCTTGTCCGTGATGTCGATGCGCTGGCTCGCGAAGACGACGGGGTCCTGCAGGATCAGGTCGTATTTCTCGGTCTCGGCGATCTGCTGGATCACCTTGTTCGCCCGCTCCTGGATGCCCGCGAGCTCCTCGTTGCGCCGCAGGTTCAGGTCCTCGCGGAACTCGCGCTGCATCCGCTGGAGGTCGCGCGACTGGTTCGCGAGATCGCGCTCCTTGTTGCGGCGATCGTTGTCCGACATCGTGGGACCGTCGCGGTCGAGCGCGGACTGCATGTCCCGCACCTGCTTCGCGAGCTTCTGGATCTCGGCGTCGCGTGCGGCGAATTCCTTCTCGATCTTGGCCTGCGCCCGCTTGGCGGGCGCAGCCTCGCGGAACAAGCGCTCGGTGTTGACGAATCCGATCTTGTATTCGGCCGCCGCCGCCGCGCCGGCGGTGAGCAACAGCGCGACGCCGATCACTGCGTATGTCAGGCGCTTCAGCACTTGATTCCCTCCGGATCTTGCTGCGCTTCCCGGCGCATCAGAACGCCGTTCCTGCCTGGAACTGGAAGCGCTGTTGCCGATCTCCCGGCTTCGCGTTGAGCGGAATGCCGTAGCTGAACTTCAGCGGGCCCACCGGGGAATTCCACTGGACGCCGACGCCCGCCGAGTAGCGGAACGACTCGAACTGCGACTGGCGACCGTCGTTGTAGATCTGGCCGGCGTCGACGAATGCGCTCGCGCGCACCGCCTTGTCGCCCTTGAGGATCGGATAGAACATCTCGATGTTCCCGATGATCTTCCGACGGCCCCCGAGCGCGTTGCCGAAGGCGTCGCGCGGACCCAGCGAGGCGGTCTCGTAGCCGCGCACCGAATCCGCGCCGCCGGCGAAGAATGCCTTGAAGAACGGCAGCGGCTTGCCGGAGAACCCGTCGCCGTAGCCGATGTCGGCCCGCATCATCAGGGTCAGGTCACCGTAGATCGGCTGATAGTACGAATGAATGTACTCGGCCTTGTAGTAGGCAAGGTCGCCGAACGGCAGGCCGGCCTCGACCAGCACGCTCTGCAGGCGACCGCGCGTCGGGTAGAGGACGTCGTCGCGCGAATCCCGGGACCATCCGGCCGACAGGATATAGGCATTGGTCGTGCTGCCGAACTGGTTGACGAAATCCTTGTACACCGGCGGCGTGTCGCTGAACAGGGCGAGGCTCGTGTGCTCGTAGCGCCCACCGAGATTGATGGTGTCGTTCTCGGTGACGGGCACGCCGAAACCCAGCGCCCCGCCGGTGGTGCGCGACGAATACTGGGATATCGCAAGCCCGGTCGGATCGAGGTTCTTCTGGTAGAGCTCGATCGTGCGAGACACGCCATCCACCGTGTAGTACGGCTGGGTGAAGACCATCGACAGCTGCCGGTTGTACTTGCCGGTGTTGACGCCCAGCGACAGCGCGTTGCCCGAACCGAAGATGTTCTGCTGGGAGACGGACGCGTTCAGCACGACGCCTTCGGCGCTCGAGTAGCCGACGCCCGCGAGCAGGTTTCCGGTCTGGCGCTCGCTGACGGAGACGTCGACGTCGACCTGGTCCGACGTGCCCGGGACCGGCGGCGTCTCGATGCTGACATCGTCGAAGTAGCCGAGGCGCTTCACCCGCTCCTTCGAGCGCTCGATCCGCGGGCCGTCGTACCACGCGTCCTCGATCTGCCTGAACTCGCGGCGGATGACGACGTCGCGCGTCTTGGTGTTGCCGCTGATGTTGATCCTGCGTACGTACGCGCGGCGGCCCGGGTCGACGTAGAACGTGAACGAGGCCTTCGCGTCCTTCTGGTCCAGGTCGGGGACGGCGTTGACGTTGGCGAACGCATAGCCCTCGGCTCCGAGCCGGTCGCTCATGTCCTTGGCCGATCGCTGGAGCTTCTCCCGCGAGAAGACGTCGCCGGTCTTGATGTAGACGAGCCTCTCGAGATCGGCGGCGGGAACCACGAGATCGCCGGCGATCCGGACATCACCGACGGTGAACCGCGGACCCTCGGTGACGTTGATCGTGATGTAGATCTGCGACTTGTCCGGGGTTATCGACACCTGCGTGGAGTCGACGTTCATCTCCAGGTAGCCGCGGTTCTGGTAGAAGCTGCGCAGCTTCTCCAGATCGCCGGCGAGCTTCTGCTTCGAGTACTGGTCGTTCTTCGTGTACCAGGTGAGCCAGCCGGGCGTCGTCAGCGTCATCTCGTCGAGAAGCTGCTTCTCGGTGAAGGCCTTGGTGCCGACGATGTTGATGCGTGCGATCTTCGCCGAATCGCCTTCCTTGATCGTGAAGTTGATCGCGACGCGGTTGCGCTCCTGGGGCGTGACGGTCGTCTGGACATCCGCCGCGTACTTGCCGCGCGTGATGTACTGCCGCTTCAGCTCCTGCTCGGCGCGGTCGAGCACCGATCGATCGAAGATCCGCGCCTCGGCGAGGCCGATGTCCTTCATCGCCTTGGTGATCGTCGCGGTGTCGAACTCCTTGTTGCCGACGAAGGTGATCGAGCTGATCGTCGGCCGCTCCTCGACGGCGACGATCAGGACGTCGCCCTGCGCTTCGAGGCGGACGTCGCGGAAGAATCCCGTCGCGTAGAGTGCCTTGACCGCGTCGGAGATCTTCTGGTCGGTGACGCGATCGCCCACCTTGATCGGCAGGTAGTTGAACACCGTCCCCGGCTCGGTGCGCTGCACGCCCTCGACGCGGATGTCGCGCACGACGAAAGGCTCGACCGCCCACGACGCGACCGAAAGCGCGGACAGGATCACGCCGACGAGCAGCGCGGGGAGGGAAGGACCGGCGCGGTGGCGCCGGCGGTGATCAGAACAGGCGGGAAACGTCATTGAAGAGCGCCAAGGCCATCAGGACGGCGAGCATTGCCATTCCAATGCGCTGCCCGACCTCGAACGCGCGGTCGGATACCGGACTGCCTTTGATAAGTTCGGCGAGATAATACAGCAAATGCCCCCCATCCAATAGCGGAATGGGGAGCAGGTTCAGCACGCCGAGACTGATGCTGATCAGCGCGAGATAGGTGACGAAAACCAGCGCGCCCGCCTGCGCCGATTGCCCGGCGATGTCGGCCATCGTCAACGGCCCGCTGATGTTGCGCAGCGACGCGTCGCCGATCAGGATCCGGCCGAGCATCCGCACGGTGAACACCGACAGCTCCCAGGTCTTGCGCACGCCCGCGCCGAGCGCATCGAAGACGCCGTAGCGCACGGTGATGGCGAGGCGCTCGACCGCCGCCGGATCCACGCGAAGCCGCACGCCGGCGAGTCCGATCCTGCGCCCGTCCTGCTCGACCGATTCGACGGTGACCGGGACCTCGAGCGGCTTGCCGTCGCGCAGCACCCGGTAGACGAGCCTGCCCCCTGGGTGCGCATTGGTCGCGGCCGACACGTCTCCTGGCGAGCTCATCGGCGCCCCGTCGATCGCCACGATGCGATCGCCGGCCTTCAGCCCCGCGACCTCGGCGGGCTTGCCCGGCAGCACCCCGTCGATGACCGGCGCACCCAAGTCGGCGCGCAGCCCCAGCGCATGGAGCGGGTCGGCCTCCCAGTCGCCATCCTTCATCCCGGCGAGCGAGACCACCCGCTCGACCGGCGCGCCCGGCGCATCGGCGCGCGCGAGGGAAAGCGTCACGCTGCGCGCCCCCTGCGCACGGAGGATGCGCCAGCGCAGATCCTGCCAGCTGCGCACCGTCTCGCCGTCGACGGCCCGGACCTCGTCGCCGGCGCGGACATCGGCCATCGCCGCGGCGCTCGATGGCGGCGGGCCGGCGAGCAGCGGACGCTGCCCCGGGACGCCCGCGACATAGGTTGCGCTGAACAGCAGCGCGGCGAGCAGCAGGTTGGCGATCGGGCCCGCGGCCACGATCGCGATGCGGCGGGATACCGGCTGTCGGTTGAATGCCCGGGGAAGGTCGCGCGCGCTGACGTAGCCCTCGCGCTCGTCCGCCATCTTGACGTAGCCGCCCAGGGGAATCGCCGACAGCGCCCATTCGGTGCGGTCGCGCCCGACGGTGCGCGACCAGATCACGCGGCCGAAGCCGACGGAGAAGCGCAGCACCTTGACGCCGGCGAGCCGCGCCACGAGGTAATGGCCGAGCTCGTGGAACACCACCAGGACGCCCAGCGTGACGGCGAAGGCGGCGATCTTGTAGAGGGCGGCGCTCATTGAACGACCCCCACGCTTGCGGCTGCCGCCGCTGCGCTGCCCCCAGTGGGGGCGCCCTTCGCTGCGGCCTCATTGCACGGTAGCGCATGTCGCGGCGACCGCGCGTCGGCCGCCCTCCACGCTCGCGGACGGCCTCTCCGAGCCTCCGCTTCGCGCCGCTCGCGTGGACGTCCTTGGGACGGCCCGGCGGCGCTCATTGAACGACCCCCGCGCCTGCGGCTGCCGCCGCGTCGGGCTGCGCCGCGATCCCGAGCTCGGCGCGGGCGATCGCCCGCGCCTCGGCGTCCGCGGCGAGCGCGTCGGCGAGCTGGCCGATGCGGGTCACGCTGCGCCGACCGAGGGCCCTCGCGCAGACGCGCGCGATGTCGGTGAAGCGTGCGCGGCCGCCGAGGAACGCCTCGACCGCGACCTCGTTCGCCGCGTTGAGCGCAATCGGCGCGCCGGCGTCGGCGCGCAGGGCCTCGTAGGCGAGATCGAGGCAGGGAAACCGCTCGCGATCGGGCGTGGCGAAGGTCAGCTGGGCGAGCTGCGCGAGCTCCAGCGCCGGAACGCCGCTGTCGATGCGCTCGGGGGCGGCGAGCGCCTGGGCGATGGGCGTGCGCATGTCGGGGTGCCCGAGCTGCGCCAGCACCGATCCGTCGACGTACTCGACCAGCGAATGCACGACGCTCTGCGGATGGATGACGACCTCGATCCGGTCGGCATCGGCGCCGAACAGCCAGTGCGCCTCGATCACCTCGAGGCCCTTGTTCATCATCGTCGCCGAATCCACCGAGATCTTGCGCCCCATCGACCAGTTCGGATGCGCACACGCCTGGTCCGGGGTCACGCGGTCGAAGTCGACATCGCTGCGCGCGAAGAACGGTCCGCCCGACGCCGTGAGCAGGATGCGGCGTATGCCCGCGGCATCGGGATCGCGTGCATACGGCGACGGCAGGCACTGGTAGACGGCATTGTGTTCGCTGTCGATCGGCAGCAGCGTCGCGCCGCCGGCCTCGACCGCATCGATGAACAGGGCGCCGCCCATCACCAGCGCCTCCTTGTTGGCGAGCAGGATCCGCTTGCCGGCCCGCGCCGCCGCCAGCGACGACGGCAGCCCCGCGGCGCCGACGATGGCGGCCAGCACCGTGTCGACCTCGGGCAGCGACGCCACCTCGCACAAGCCGGCCTGACCGGCAACCACCCTCGTCGCGAGTCCTTCGGCGGCGAGCGCGCGGGCGAGCTCCCCCGCGCGGTCGGCGTCGTACAGCGCCGCGACGCGCGGCCGATGGCGGCGGCAGAGGTCGAGCAGCTTGTCCGCGTTGCGATGTGCAGCGAGCGCAACGACCTCGAAGCGATCGGGATGACGCGCGGCCACGTCGAGGGTCGAATCGCCGATCGAACCGGTCGCGCCGAGCAGCGTCAGGCGGCGGCGCTTCACGGTCGGCCCAGGAGCAGCAATGCCGCGATCGACACCGGCGGCATCGCCGCGAGCAGCGCGTCGATGCGATCGAGGATGCCGCCGTGGCCGGGCAGCAGCGCCCCACTGTCCTTGACCCCTGCGTGACGCTTCAACAGCGACTCGAAGAGGTCGCCGACCACCGAGAGCAGGGTCAGCGCGACGGCGAAGGCGATCCACAGCGCGAAGAAGGCGACTCCACCCGCGCCGCGGTACCCCGCCGTCGACAGGAGCGGCGCCAGCAGGCCGGCGTAGACGGCGACGGCCGCAACGGCGCCGGCCACACCTTCCCAGGTCTTGCCCGGGCTGATCTGGGACGCCAGCTTGTGCCTGCCGTACCGGCGGCCGGTGAAATAGGCGGCAGTGTCGGCGATCCAGACGATCGCCATCGCTGCCAGTACCAGCCAGGGCGACCGCGCCTTGAGTTCGACGATCGCGACGAAGGCGCCCATCAGCACGACCCAGCCGGCGATCGCCAGCACGAGGGGGCTTTCTGGCTTCCAGCGAAAGAGCACCCACGGTGTCGCCACCAGCAGCCAGAACAGCGTCGCGGCGCCGCACACGGCGAGGATCACCCCCGCCGGCCAGCCCTCGTCGAAACCGACGACGGGATTGAACAGCAGGTTGGTCCCGAGCAGCAGCGTTCCGCCGACGAACACTGCCCAGCCGCCGCGCGCGAAGCCCGCGAGCCGGGCCCATTCGTGGGCCGCGCCCAGCACGACCAGCAGGACGACCACGCCCCAGCCGAGGGGCCGGGACATGAACAGCGCCGCGAGCACGCCCGCGATCAGCACCAGCGCAGTGACGATGCGGGTGGCCAGCGCGGAAGCCACGATGCGTTCCCTGGACGCGGCGACGCTCACGCGCCCCCGGCGTGAACCTGGTCGCCGGTCTGGCCGAAGCGGCGCTCGCGCCCGCCGAACGACTCGATCGCCGCATGCAGCGCGCCTGCATCGAAGTCCGGCCACAAGAGATCGGTGAAATAGATCTCGGTGTACGCGAGTTGCCAGAGCAGGAAATTGGAGATCCGCTGCTCGCCGCCGGTGCGGATGAACAGGTCGGGCTCGGGGGCGTAGGCCATCGACAGGTAGGGCTCGAGCGCCTCCGGGTCCGGCGCCGACCCGGG
>JBLMVY010000239.1:0-26117 GCA_050256935.1 Candidatus Levyibacteriota bacterium
GCGACCACCGGCCGCAGCGTCAGGCGCGGCGACACGATCCGGGTGATGGGAGGCAGAGGCATCGGGCCAGGTGCGGGGGGCAAGGCGCACGATGTTACAGCGCCGACGCGTTGCGCGCTCCCGGACCTTTTGCGGAGGTCGTTCCCGGCGGCCGCCGGCCTCGCTGCGCAATGGCTAGCGCTTGAGCCCCAGGACCAGCACGCCACCGGCCACCAGCGCGATGCCGAGCCACTCGGCGCCATCCTGCGTCGACTTCCAGGTCGGGTAGGGCAGGAAGCGAGTCACCTCCGGGTCGCCGTTGACCTCCAGCAGATCTGCGATGTCGGAGGCGACCACCGGCCGCAGCGTCAGGCGCGGCGACAGGATCCGGGTGATGGGAGGCAGGGGCATCGGGCCAGGTGCGGGTGCAAGGCGCACGATGTTACAGCGCCGACGCGTCGCCCGGTTCCGGACCTTTCGCGCCGGTCGTCTCCCGCGGCCCGCCGGCCTCGCTGCGCAATGCCGCTAGCGCTTGAGCCCCAGGACCAGCACGCCACCGGCCACCAGCGCGATGCCCAGCCACTCGCGCGCCGATGGGCGCTCGCCGAGGAACGCGAATGCAAAGACCGCGACCAGCACCAGGCTGAACTTGTCGACGGGCGCGACCTTGGATGCCTCGCCGATCTTGAGCGCGCGGAAATAGCACACCCAGGATGCGCCGGTCGCCAGCGCCGACAGCGAGAGGAAGACGACGGTCTTCCCCGACAGCGTGCGCGGGTCGCTCCACTTGCCGGCGTACCAGACGAAGGCCGCGAGCACGAAGACGATGATGACGGTCCGGATGAGGGTCGCGTAATCGGAATCGACGCCCTGGATGCCGATCTTGGCGAAGATGGCGGTGAGCGCGGCGAAGCAGGCCGACAGCGCTGCCCAGAAGAACCATCCGCTGGAGGTCGTCAGCATGGAGATCACCCTCGTTCGTGGAATGCCCGGCGGCCGGCCGCTAGCTGCGCCGCAGCGCCGTGACTTCGATCTCGATCTTCATCCGCGGATCCGCAAGGCCCGCCGAGATCATGGTCGCGGCCGGGCGCACCTCGCCGAAGTGCCTGCGCAGCACCGGCCAGCACTGCTCGAACGCGCTTCCATCGGGCAGGATGTAGTGCACGCGCACGACATCCGCGAGGCTGGCGCCGGCCTCTCGCAGCGCCGACGCGATGTTCTTCAGGCACTGCTCGGTCTGCTCGACGATGCCGTCCGGAATGGACATGGTGGCGTAGTCGAAGCCGGTGGTGCCGGAGACGAACACCCAGTCGCCTGCCACCACGGCACGGGAATAGCCGATCTGTGCTTCGAAGGTGGAGCCCGAGCTGATGAGTCTTCTGTTCATGGCGGTTCCGGGAAGGTGAATTGAGCTGAGGCCGTGTCAGGCGCGCCAACGATACTCGACGTCGGGCTCCGGTTCGGGTGCAGGGCTCACGCCGAAGGCCACCGCAGAGAGTCCGCGCCGCTGGTCTTGCACGGGGACGCACCACGGTCGCCATTCCTGCTGGGCGGCTCGGCGGGGGGGCAGCGGCACACGTGGCACCGCTCAAAGCGCGCGCGTCATGAAGACGCTGTTCGGATCTTCGACGTAGTCGGCGAACGGCGGACAATAGGTGAAGCCGAAGCTCTCGTACAGACGCCGCGCGGGCTCGAACGCCGGCATCGAGCCCGTCTCCAGGCTCAGCCGGACATAGGAGCGCTCGCGGGCCGCGGCGATGATGTGCGCCAGCATCGCCCGCGCGATCCCCTTGCGTCGATGGGCGGACGACGTGCGCATGGACTTGACCTCCCCGTGCCTCGCGTCGAGCGCCTTGAGCGCGCCACAGCCGAGAAGCTGGTCGTTGGACCACATCGTCCAGAATGTGATCTCCGGTCGGCGAAGCGCGTCGATGTCCAGCGCGTGCACGCTCTCCGGGGGCGAGAGCTGCGACATGTTGCGAAGATGCTCCTGCAGCAGGTCCCGTACCTCCGCGCCGGAGAGATCGTCGAGTCGTATCTGCATGGGCGTTCTGCGCGCTCAGGGAAGGAGCTCGACCTCGCCCTCGATCTCGACGGGGATGTCGAAGGGCAGCTCGGCCATCCCCACCGCGCTGCGCGCGTGGGCGCCCTTGGCAGGGCCGAAGATCTCGATGATGAGGTCGGTGAAGCCGTTGATGACCGCGGGCTGCCGGTTGAAGCCGGGGGCGGAGTTGACCATGCCGAAGACCCGCGACCACGCGGCGATGCGGTCGAGGTCGCCGAGCTCGCGCTTGAGACTGCCGAGGATCGCCAACCCGGTCAGCCGCGCTGCAGCGCAGGCCTGTTCCGGCGACACGTCGCGCCCGACCTTGCCGAGCGGCAGCGCAAGCGTGCCGTCGGCATTCGTGGGCCCGTGCCCGGAGATGATCGCGCGGTCGCCGGCGATCCGCACCCACGGAAAGGGCAGCGTGACGCCGCGCGGAAGCTGCAGCGGCGCCGGGAGCGTCAGACCGAGATCCGACAGGCGCTGCTCGATCGTGGACATGCTTGGTCTCCGAGGGTGAACCGATGTGCGTTGGCGGGACCCGCTACGGCGCTTCCGCGTCAATCCCGGTTTGCAGGCTTGCGGACAAGATAGCGTCCCAGCGTCGCTCCGGCGACCCAGGCGCACACGATCAGGACCGGCATCAGGTGCGAGCCATCCTTGTCGCGGAATTGCACGACCAGGGCGCCGATGGGCGTGGCGCCGGCGACGATGAGCAGCAGCAGGAGATCGCGCCCGCCTGCATCCGACGCGCGCGCAGTGACGTAGGAGAGCGCCAGGAAGGGAAGGAACATCAGCATCTGGTAGCGCCAGGGCGTGCTGATCCACAGCGCGCCCAAGGCGACGAAGGACAGGATGAAGCCGCCGGCGAGCGCGACCAGCGGCAAGACGGAGGTCTTCCGGTTCATATCCCGAAGCTAGTACGCTCAAATCCTACTCCGACAACCAGACCCAGTGCAGCGCGGCCAACGACATCGCGAGCGGCGTGATCGGCGAGGAGCGAGGTCAGCGGCGAGATCTCCATGGGGGCACGCGGGTATCGCGAGCCGATAGATGCGCCTTGTACCAGCCGGTGTTCCAGTGCAACATGAGAGATGGCCGATTTCTCGCATCGGGGCTTTCCGATTTCCATCTTTGTCCGCCGAATCCGGGGCGAGTGGGAGGTGACGACCACGATCTACGCCCCAAAGGGCCTGATCGACGAACTCGGTGACCAGGTCACGATGGATTTGAGCCAGCTGCCAACGAATCGCATTGAGCAGGTTCGGGCCGACGCGCTCGAGCGGGCCAAGCAAGTCATCGACGATCTCGTGGCTCGTCGTACAGCCATACCTTTGTCGACGAAGTGACGGCTGGCACGGCTTGCATGTATCCCATACGCAGCAATCGGGCGACAGCCCCGATGGACGCCTTTAACGATGCCATAAGCGCGCGGCGCGCCCCCTAACCCGAGCCATTTCCCGGGAATAAACGCCTCGACGGAGGAGCCCCAGGCCGCCTTGGACATGGGCGCTTTCGAGGAGATTCATGTGCGCACATATCTCCCTCTTCCAATCCTCCTCGCGGCCAATGCGGTTTCATCATTGGCGGCCGCACAGGTTGTTCCCCATTACACCATTCGAGGAGAGACCCTGGTCCCGGGATCCATTGTGGCCGGAGCAGCGGCAAGATCGACCGTCACGCCGATTAATGAGACCTGGGACGAGCTAAGTGCAGCGGACAAGGCAGCGTTCAGAAAAGGCAACTATTCGCGGTTGCCAGACACCGATGAACCTCCGTACCCAAGAAATGGACTGCAAGCTCTGCTGAAGCCCATCACCTTGGGTGAGAAGAAGTTTGCGGTGACCGGAACGCTGGAGCTCATAGGCGTAGTAGACCCCAGCGGCAAAGTGCTGCGGGTCACGGCCATCGGTTCACCGTCTCCCGAGATGACGAAGTTCGCAAGCGCGGTGATGATGCTCACGCCGTTTAAGCCGGGGCTCTGTACCGGTAAACCTTGCGCTATGGAGTTCCCACTGTATCTGCGATTCGATGGCTTGTGACGCCCACGGATCGGAGGCAAACCTGTGGCGTCGGGCAAGGTCAGTCCTCCGGTCGCTCGGACTCCTCGGACGCGGCAAATTGCAGCGTGCTCTGACGGAACTGTGCCATAGATAGCCTGGCTTTGTGATTGGCAAGCGTTGCAGGCGATCGATTGATAAAGCACCAATTGACCAAAAAGCGCCTCTTCCCCTGCGCTCCTTCCATCATCCTCTACCCGGCGAGGAATCGGTTCGGATCGCAGTGGCCGCGTCGGAGCCCGGCATCGACGCAAAGCGCTGGACGACCCCTTGCCACCAGCCCGAGGTGATCCGCGTCTCCTCGTATCGTCCGGCGGAAAACTCGCCGATCGTGCGCCGCCAGAATGCCTGCGCAGCCTGGTTGCCCGGCATCTGGCCGACCTGCCACCGCCCCGGATGCAGCGCGAAGATCCGCGTCGCTGCGGCATTGCCGATGCCCGCACGCCGATACTTCTTCATCACGAAGAACTGGTCGATCCAGAAATCGTCGCCGGGAATCCTCACGCGCGGGTCCACGAGGGCAAATCCGGCGTAGCGATCGCCGACGAGAAAGACGTACGGATGGCAACGCGGGTCTTGCCAGTACCGATCGAGGTCATACCCGTACTCCCCATGAGGATCGAGATCCTGGTCCCAGATGTCCGACAGGTCGTGCTGGTACAGCTCGAGCATCCGCTGCAGCGGAAGCCTCTCCTCGGGTGCTGCACGCTTGACGACGGGATCCATTCGACGGGTCCGGGACCGCGCGTGCTAGCCCGCCCGCTTCAGCACTACTTCGGCCATGCCCCCGCTGGAGCCGGGGGTCACCCACCGCAGCGTATCGCCCTCGAGGGTGAACGGTCGTTTCTGTTCGGTCCCGTTCCAGTTCGGAAACGTGCTGGTTTCGATGTGGAAGGTGATCGTGCCATCGGCTTCGTTGACCGTGTACCGGCCGAAATGGGCGATGTTGTCGTGCACGACGGCCTTGTTCTCGTCCGCAGTGCCCTGCAGGCGATTGTTCGAGGCGAACCTGGACTGGCCGCGACGCGCGGTGAGGAGCATGTAGCGTCCATTGCCGTCGAACATCGCAACGCCGGAGGGATTCGGGCCGTACATCGGGACCCGGCTGCCATCGGCCCCGACGTTATCCACCGAAACGTAGATCCAGGTGCCGACGATCCTGTCCTTCATGGTCGGCTGCTGTGCGTAGGCATCGCGCTGCGGCAACGCAAATGCCAGAAGCATCAGTGCAAGGTTCGTCAGCATCGCTGCACGGAATCGGTCCATGGCGCTCCTCCTCGTGGATTGGGTTGTCGCGCGGGGCGGTGCGTCAGCCTTCGGCGCCACCGAGGGCCCGCTCGATCCTTTGGTCAGGCACCAGCCAGATCAGGGCGACCAGGACATAGATCGTCTGCGCGATCCAATGCGCCCGGAACGATGCGCCGATGGCCACGACATAGAGCAAAGGCGAGAGCTTGCCCTTCCAGTCCGTTCCCACGGCACGCTTCAAGACGGAGTCCGGGCCGTCGGTGGCGATGATGCATCGCTGCAGCAGATAGTAGGCGATCGCGGCCATCAGCAGCACGAAGCCATAGACGGCCGACGGCAGCGACGCGAAGTGGTTCTCGCCCATCCAGCCCGTGACGAACGGGAACAGCGACAGCCAGAAGAGCAGGTTCAGATTGGCCCACAGGATTCCGCCCGACACCCGCTGCGCGACGTGCAGCAGGTGATGGTGATTGTTCCAGTAGATGCCGACGTAGACGAAGCTCAGGACATAGGTGAGAAAGCTCGGCATCAGGGGTGCCAGTGCGTCGAAACCGGCGCCATGGGGAACCTTCAGCTCCAGCACCATAATGGTGATGATGATGGCGAGCACGCCATCGCTGAACGCCTCCATCCGGCCCTTGCCCATCGCCGTCCTCATGGGGCGCGGCGATCGGGCGATCTATGCCAGCCGGCGACGAACGAGAATCCTGCCATGGTCTCCCCTATGGTGCACGTCGAACCCGGCGGCGATCGTGGCCGGATGGAAAGCCGTTTGCATCCCCTACTGCGGCGGCGCGCACATCGCAACGCCCGTCGGCCCGTAACCTTCGGCGACGAAACCCCGTTGCAGCATGCCCTGACGCACCGACAGGTCGGTCGTGTAGCGATGGTTGCTGTCCTTGCGGCTGTTCCACAGCCGGTACACCGGCGTGGTCCCCGGTGGACATGCTCCGGTCAGCGTGTCCGGCAGTGCGGCTGCGAACACATTCGTCGATTCGAGCGCCCATGCATTGCCGAAACGGGCCCTCACTTCCTCGCATTCCCCTGAATTGGCGGAGTAGAAGTGGGAGTCCAGGCCTGCGCCCGGCAAGCCGTAGAACCGGCAAACCGGCTCCGCGTAGCCGGTGACCTGGGTGGCAACGGCAAACGCGTAGCCGGTGCGCATCCAGCCGGCATGCACGCCGTGGTCGAGATCGGCGATCTCCGTGGAGTCCGCGGTCACGAAGTAATGATCGAGGGCGGCATTGTAGAACTCGACGGCGCTCGGCTTGACGGCGGCGTCCCATGGACTCTCCCAGGCGGTCGACAGCTCGCGAATTCCGATCATCCATCGCGACCCCGACGCAGCGCCCAGCGGCCCGGACGACCCGATCATGAGTCCGTTGGCCGCAGGATCGAAAGTGCCGGGCCCGCCCGGCCAGTCCTTGTAGCGGAGGTCCCGGACCAATGGCGGCGTATGCAGCGCCCAGGCCGAACCGTCCCAGCGTCGCACTTCGTAGCGCACCCATTGGTCTGCGCTTGCGCGAATCCTGATCCTGTATGCGGCCGAGACGATGCCGGAATCGGGCGACCAGCCGTCCTGCATGGGTGTCCCGCAGGTCGTCGTCTCGAGGGGCCCGGTGCTGGTCCAGTAGGGATTCGCCGGCGGCCCGAAGCCGGACCATTGCGACCAGCCTTCGATCCTGGTGTTGAACGTGGCGTCGCGGCCGTCGGCACAGGGGACCGCGCTGGTGTCCCCGAAATAGATGCCGTGCCCGTGCAGCGCGTTCTTGAACCAGGGGATCACGACCGTGTGCGCGGCCTGCGCGCGGTAGCCGGAGGTGAACACCACGAACTCGACCCTCTGGCTGGATGCCCATGAAGGTCGGCCTTCGGGATCGCACCTGGCGATGTTGCCGAACACGGTGCCGCCGACGAACGCGATGTTGAAAACGCTCGGAAAGTCGGTGGCGGTGCAGGGGCCGATCGCCGCGTCGGGATGCTCGGGCAGGTAGGCGATGGTCGCTCCGAGCCCGGTCAGCGCCGACAGCTCACCCGCCGTCACGTAATGCCTGCCCAGCGTCGTGTCGCCGGGCCCGGGCAGCTGCAACGCATAGGCTTTGCCCGCGCGGTCGCGGAACAGATAGATCGGTGCGCTCCCGGCATATTGTGCATTGAGATTCGTCGTGGCCAGTGCGGCTTCGACCGGCCACGACATGACGATGACCAGGGCAGCCGACCAGGCGGTCATGCTGCGGCGCGAGATCCGCGTGGACATCGACGCTGCCAGATAACCGAGGGTCTCCATCGTCGCGTCGGCTAGCTTGGGATCAGCTCCAGGCGGACGACGGGCCGGGCAGGCTTGCGGCGGGCAACCTCGGTGAAGCCCGCGTCGTCGAACATGGCCTTGGCGCCGAACCAGGGCGCGTCGGGGGCGGAAGGTGCGAGCCCGTCGACGGGGTAGGCCTCGAGCAGGCGCACGCCTCGCGCTCGCGCGTACTCGACCGCGCCGGCGAGGAGCGCCCTCGCGACGCCTTGACCGCGGTACTCCGACGGCACGACGAAGCAGACGATCGACCACACGTTCCGGGCGTCGACGGGCCTCATGGTCGGCGACCTGGCGAGCCTCGCATAGTCTTCCCTGGGCCCGAGGGAAATCCAGCCGACCGGGGTCCTGCCGCGATAGCCGATGAGGCCGGGCGGAGGATCGTGTGCGGCAAGGGCCTTCAGCGCCGCCCTGCTGCGGGAGCGCTGATCGTCGCCGGGCCGCGTGTACGCCCCCGTGCCGCTGACGCGGTAGTACATGCACCAGCAACCGCGGGCAACCGAGCACCCCTTGGCGTCGAAGATCTTCTGCAGATCGTCCCAGCGGGCAGGCGTGAGCGGATGCACGGCGAGCGTAGTGTCTGCGGCCGCGCGAAGCCCTGCGCGCGGCGGGGCCGAGTGGCTCGCCCTCATGTCAGGGCGGGCGCTCGAAATTGCGAGCTCCAGCCGAGCTCCGCGCGTGCCTTCGCGCTGGAGACGGTACCGTCCTCCTCGGCAATGTTGTAGATGCCTCGTGCCCCGATCGTGGCGGCTCGCCGGGCGGCGTCGGCGGCGGCATCGACATGGACCGGCGCCTCTCCGGCAGGTGCGTCGGCCCAGGTGCCGGGACCGTAGAGCCGTCCATATCGAAGCACGAGACCGTCGAGACCGCTGTCGAGGACCAGCGCCTCGAGCTTCGCCACCGCCGGCGCGGTCGCAAGGTCGAGCGCGGCCTCCTCGACGTACGGCCGCGGACCCGGCGCGTAGGCGAACGCAATGCTTTGCGCGACGAGGCGCCTGGCGCCGGCGCGGCTCGCAGCGGCAACGAGGTTGTCGGTTCCGATCTCGCGAATCCGCGCATTGCGCGGACGTGCGGCAGCCATGGTCTCGGCACTGAACACCTTGGGCAGATCCGTGAGCTGATGGATCACCACGCGCGGCGCGGCAGCGGCGACGCTGCGGATCAGCGCCTCGCGATCGAAGACGTCGACGACCACCGGCTCGACCCCGAGGGAGCGCAGCTCGGTGGCCTTGGCAGGCGATCGGGTCGTGCCGGTCACCTGCCAGCCATCCTGGATCAGGAGTCTGCAGAGCACGCGGCCGATGGCGCCGCTCGCGCCGGCGACGAACGCTCTGTGCTCCCCGCTGCGCGGACCATGGCCAGCGAGCGGCTTCGACGTCGATGCCAGTCGCTCGCTCATGGCGCGGGCACGTGCCGGAAAACGCGCTGGACGATGCTGCGGTCGTCCTCGTCGCCGATGGCCGCTACCGCTCGCACCGCCTCGGCGTACGAGTGTGCATGGAGATCCCGCGCACCGGCGGCGCTCGCCGCATGGGCGTGCACGACATGGGTGAAGGCGATCTCCCAGTCCGGCGTGCCGGGCGCTGCAAGGAAGTAGCGGCGCATTTCCTGCGCGTAGGCGAGGGCGGTGGTTCCAAGGCCCGCCTTGGCGTGCGCCTCGGCGAGGAGCATGACAGCCCGCATGCGATTGAGCTCGGTGCCGATCTGCCGCCAATGCCAGGCGGCGGCATGAGCCGCGTCGAGGAGGTCGTCCCGGCTGACCTCGCCGGCCGGCAGCTCGGCCAGGGCCCAGGCGGCATTGTTCGCGGTCGAGCCGAAGTAGCGGTGCCAGCTCTCGGGCTTGGTGTCTTCAGGCGATTTCACGACAGGCTGCTCCCTTGTGGAGTCAGATGACGAACGGGATGAATCGCTTGGTGCGCTGCATGTAACCGGCGTACGCATCGCCGAGGGTGGCGACCAGAGCGCGCTCCTCGGCCACGACCCGCCTGCCGTACAGGTAGCAATGCGCAAGGAAGAGTATGCCAACGCTGATCCAGCTCTCCAAGGCCAGGCCCACGCCGACGTACATCATGAACGCAGCGGTGTAGGACGGATGCCGAACCAGGCGGTAGGGCCCGGTCTGGATGACCTCCTGGCCTTCCCTGACCCTGACCACGCCGGTGAACGATGTCGAGAGAGCGCGGAAGCAATGCCGGCGAAGAACCGCGCCTGCGACGATGAGGGCCATGCCGCAGGCGACGGCGATCGTCGGTCCCGGGATCCTGAGCCACGGCAGGAAGGACGCCGCAAGGGCGAGCAGCATCGACAGCGGCGAACCGATCATGAGGGCGCGGAAGCTGCCCGCATCCTGCGCCGAGGACTTCTCGGCGAGGGCCGGCCGCACGACCCTGCCTTCGCGCACGAACGCGAGGAAGAAGATGACCCAGAACGGGATGGCCAGCGGCAGGTGGAAGATCGCAGGGGCGTGCATCACCGATTCGTGCCGTCCAGATTCATCGGTCGAGCCCCTCCTGCGTGGCGGGTCCCTTGAGCTCGACGACATTGCCTTCGGGGTCGCAGACGTAGAGCGACGGCCCCGCGCCCTGGGCTCCGTTGCGCGTCACCAGCGGCCCCGCCTCGACGCCGTGCGCCCGGAGATGGCTGCGGATGGCGGCTTCATCGAACGCGTCGACGCGAAGGCAGAAGTGGTCGAGATTGCGTCCTTCCTTGCCGGGTGGCGCGCCCCCGGCCTTGCCCAGCGGACCGTCCACCGGCACGAGGTCGATCAGCGAGCGCCCGGCGCGAAGCTGAACCAGCCCGAGGGCGTCCTGGCGACGCTCCAGCGTGCAGCCGAGCGCGTCGCAGTAGAAGCGGAGCATGCGGTCGAGTGCGGTCACGCGCAGGACCAGGTGGTCGATTTCGAGAATGCGGATCATGGAGCGTGGAGTGCGGGCCTGACCTCGGGATCGTCACGACCGGCGGGAGCGCGTTGGTACGGGGACCGCGCGACCGCGGAGCCAACGATCGCTCGCGCCGCCGTCGTCGGCGCGAGCGACGGATCGGGCACCCCCGGTCAGGCGGGAATCTCGGCCTCCACCAGCCGGGCAAGCAGCGCGAGCGATTCCTGCCAGCCCAGATGGCAGGCCTCGAGCGGGATGATCTCGGGTATTCCTTCCTGCACGATGTCGAGTTCCGTTCCGCAGGAGACCTTCGCGAGCGAAACGGTGACCTGCATCGTGCCGGGCAGGTTGGGGTCGTCGAACCTGTCGGTGTGGCGAATCCGCTCGTTGGGCACGAGCTCCAGGTATTCGCCGCCGAAGGCGTGGCCCTGGCCGGTGGTCAGGTTCGTGAACGACATCCTGTAAGTGCCGCCGACCCTGGCATCCAGATGGTGGACCTTCCCGGTGAACCCGTTCGGCGGAAGCCACTTGACCATCGCATCGGCATCGAGGAACGCGCGATAGACCCGCTCCGGAGGCGCGCGGAGAACGCGATGAAGCCTGACCGTGTTTGTGGGCATGGTAACCGTGCTTTTGGTTGCTGGCGGGTCGACGGTCGACGCATGCCGACCCGGATGCAAGAGTTTGCGTGCGTGCGACCCGTTGCGCCCGCGGGGGGAGATGATGGACCTGCACGTGCTGCCCGCGCAAGCGGTCGCGCGAACCGCCGATGCCCGCGCGGTGAGCAGCGCGATCCGGTCGGCCCGGCGTGGAGAGCGCTCGAGCGAATCGGTGCCGCTAGTCTTGTGTGCTCCGCCGCCGCAGCCATACGCCGGCCAGGAGGACCAGCAGGGCGGCCAGCAGCCAGGTTGCGATCTTCGACAGCGTGGGGATCGGCTGCGCGGAAGGCGGACCGCTCACCGGCGCGAAGTTCGCCGTCACCGACTTGGCCGTCGTGACGCCGGTCAGGTTGCAGGTGGCCCCGGTGCAATCGCCGCTCCAGTTGGTGAAGCTGTAGCCGGGATTGGGCGTCGCGGTGCACACGCTGCTGCCGCCGCTCAACACCGGGTTCGGGGAGCAGAGCACGGTACCGCCGGCCGGGGGCGCGGCAGCAACGGCGATGGCGTAGGTGGGGGTCACGACGGTGCTGCAGGCCTCGGTCTGGAGGGCAGCGATGTTCGCGGCGGTGACGGGTGTGTCGATCAGCTTGAGGTAGGTGATGATGCCGGGCGACGACTCGGAGATGGCCGCAGCCCCGGTGGTGTTGTCCATCAGGAAGATGACGTTCTGGGCCGACGGAACGTACAGGCTTCCGCTGTCCGTGTACGTGCCGGCCGGCGTGGTGCCCACGAAGACGCTGACCAGATTGGTCGCTGCGTCGCGGGTGAACGTGACGAACGAGTATTGATTGTCGACGAAGCTGCCCGGGGCGAACGTGCCGACCGGGTACAGGGACAGGCCGCCATCGAGCTCGTAGATGCCGGTGTCCAGTGTCGAATTGGAGAAATCGATCAGCCGGGAGTAGCCCGACCGCATCGGATTGAACTTGACGATCATGGAGATCGTGTAGGAGCCCCCGACGACGGCCGGGGCGTTGTTGGGCGTCATCAGGCCGCCGTATTGGGGGAACGACCAGCCGCGCACGGTCGGCGTACCCGGGCACACGCTCGCGTCGATCGTCGTGTCGACGAAACTGCCGTTGACGAAGGGACCGTTGTTGTAGGTCGCGACGAGGGTGTTGCCGGCGCCTTCGAGCGGGGCCAGGGTGTCTCGGAACAGGTAAGTGCCGGAGGCCGCATCGGCCGGGCGCCCGGCCAGCAGCGTCACCGCGACGACGAGTGACCAGGAGAAGGCACGCGCCCTCGACGCAATGCCTGATGCAGGGACGGGAACGGATTTCACGCGTAATCCTCCCTCGTGCCGATCGACGGCTGTATCTGCGCGACCTCTAACTCGGGTCGGGAGGCAGCAGAGCACGCGCCTGGAAACTTGTCAAGGGCAGCAACTGCGCCCGCGAATGACGGCGGCAGTCGTACGCGGAGGCGGGTGGCAACGATGTCCCGGCCAGTCGATCTCAGCCGGGCGAGTGGTGGAAGGTGTAGTCGCCGATCTCCGACTCCCCGGCGCCGTCCACGGCGATCAGCCGCATCTGCATGGTGAACGCCGGCATCGACTTCAGCCACGCCGCCGAGGGGATCACGAGCACTTCGCCCGTAGCGGCGTCGAAGGGCACGTCGGCAACACGCATTTTCTCGTCGTCGCCGAGAATGCGCACGAGGTCGAGGCGCTTTACGCCGGCCAGCGGTGCCTGCAGGTGCGAGACGACTGCGTCGTCGTCCACGCGGATCGTGCAGTTCACGCTGCCGCCGGGGTCCAGCCGGTACTCACGCAGGCGCAGGCCCGCCTGCTTCATTGCCGCAACGAAGGGTGGGGTGACCACCATGCTCACCTGGCCGTTGTGCACCGCGGTGCGCAAGCCCGAGGCGAGGGCGGCGATTTCCTCGAGCGCCCCGCTGCAATGCGCGCAGCCCAGCAGGTGCTCCTCGAGCGGCGCTTCGCGTTCCTCGGGCAACTCGCCCAGCCACCAGGCGACGAGGCTCTCGAAGTCGATCGGTGTCTTGCAGGTCATGGTCGGAGCTCGCCCGCTCCCATGCACTCGCGCAGGCGCGCGAGCGCGCGGTGGCGGATGACGCGGACGTTCCCGCCGCTGATCGCGAGCTCCGCACCCACCTCGTCGGCCTGCTTGTCGGCGAAGAAGCTCAATACCACCACCGAACGCTCGCGATCGTTCAGGGCGTCCAGGCATCCGGCGAGGCGGTCGGGATCGAGGACGCGCAGCTCCGGCGCCTCGAACGCCTCGGCCATGTCACCCCAGGTCTGCAGCAGAGCCTCGCGGCGCCGCGTCCCGCGGCGCATCTCGAGCACGGTCATGCGGCAGCTTCCGAGCACGAACGACGCGATCCTCTCCGGGTCGCGCACCTTTCCGGCGCGCAGGCGCTCCAATGTCATGAGCAGCACCTGTTGCACGAGGTCCGCTGCCGCCTGCCGGTCGCGCAGATGGCGCAGGCCGTAGAGGCGCACGCGGGGGGCCAGGCGCCGGTAGAGCTCGGCCTCGGCGGCCGAATCGGGAGCGTGCCCGGCCTGCGCGATGCGGCGGGCGATCTCGCCGTCGTCGAGCGCGGCGAGCCGGGATTCCTGCGCCATGGTTTGAGCATAGCAGCCATTTCCGGGGATGTGTAACGGCGCGGCCCCTCGTTACACATCCTCTGCGTGACCGATCCGGCTCACGCCCACGACCTGGAGACACCCATGATCACCAACACCGCGAGCGGCACCAACCTTCACGAGATTGCCCCCGGCATCTATCGGATCAACACGCCGGTCGAGATCCCTGGCGGCATGGGCTTCAACTTCAACCAGTACCTCGTCGCCGACGACGAGCCGCTCCTCTTCCACACCGGCCCGCGGCGCCTGTTTCCGCTGGTCTCCGAGGCGATCGGCAAGGTCCTGCCGCTCGCGCGGTTGCGCCACGTCGCGTTCTCCCACTTCGAGGCCGACGAGTGCGGCGCCCTGAACGACTTCCTCGCCGCCGCGCCGACCGCCGTTCCGGTCTGCGGTCAGGTGGCGGCGATGGTGTCGGTCGACGACGTTGCCCTGCGCCCGGCACGCGCGTTGGCCGATGGCGAGGTGCTGCGCACCGGGCGCGCTGCCTTCAGGTGGCTCGACGCGCCGCACGTGCCGCATGGCTGGGAGTGCGGCTTCATGATGGAGCTCGAGACCCGCACGCTGCTGTGCGGCGACCTCTTCACCCAGGGCGGCTCCGGCGCCGCGCCGATCACCGAGGACGACATCCTCGGCCCGAGCGAAGCCTTCCGGCAGGCGATGGACTACTACGCGCATACGCCGCAAACCGGTGCGACTCTCGAGCGCCTCGCCAAGGAGCAGCCCCAGGTCCTCGCGTGCATGCACGGCAGCGCCTGGTGCGGCGACGGCGCGGCGCTGCTGCGCGCGCTTGCACGCTCCCTGACGAGCCCGGCGGCGATCGCCATCGCGGCCTAGGTTCGGTGCACCCTCGCCAGCGAAGGACCGAATTGGCGACGCTCATCGGCGGCACGTCCTGGGGATCAAGCGTCGCCCGGCATGGCGCGCACCGCATGGGGTGTCTCGCCGATCAGCGCGAGGAAGCTCTGCAGCCGGGTCGCATTCCCGGAGGCGTAAAACACGGTCGAGGCGGCAGCCGCGGTCGGCGCACGCTGCGCCGTCCCGATGCGCCGTTCGAGTTGCAGGGCGACCGCCTCCGATGGCTCGATGATGGCAACGGTGGGACCCGCGAGTCGGGCAATCTGCGCCTTCAGGAATGCGTAGTGCGTGCAACCGAGGACGATCGTGTCTGCGCCGGCCTCGAGCCCGGGACGCAGATATGCGCGCAGGAGATCGACGGTGGCAGGGGAGGCGAGCTCACCGCGCTCGACCCGTTCCGCCAGGCCGGGACAGCCCTGGAGGATGATCCGGACGTTGCCGCCGAAGGCGCTGCACAGCCGCGCCACGGCGCGGCTCCTGACCGTCGAGGCCGTCGCCAGCACGAGCACCGTACCGGACCGGGTGCCCCGGGTCGCCGGCTTGATGGCCGGCTCCATCGCCACGATCGGCAAGGGGAACTCGGCGCGAAGTGATGTCGCGGCGACGACGCTCACGGTGTTGCATGCAAGCACGACCGCCTTGACCGGCAGTGCCGCGAGAAAGCCGACAACCTGCCGGGCCCGCGCCTGGAGGAAGCGCTGCGAGCGATCTCCGTAGGGCGCATGGCGACTGTCCGCGATGTAGACGTAGGACTCGTGCGGCAACGCCTTGCGAAGCGCGCGGAGGACCGATATTCCGCCCACGCCGGAGTCGTAGACGCCGACCGGCGCCAGCGAGGGGTCACGCGGCACTGCGAGTGACGCTCGACAGAAGGTCGTCGAGCACCTGCGGCTTGAAGTTCGCGACCAGCGAGATGTGGCCCTGTCCTGGCAGGATCCGTGCGGCGGCGCCCGGAATGCTTTGCAGCAGCCAGCGCCCGTGTGCCAGTGGAACCATCAGGTCCAACTCGCCCTGCCACACGGTGACGGGCGACCTGATCGCGTCGATATGGAATCCCCACGGGCGGACGAAGCCAAGGTCGTCGTCGATCCAGCCGTCGAAGCCGCGCGAGGTGGCTCGACGGATGGCGGCGGCCATCCGGTCGGCGAGCTCCCCGGTCAGCGCATCCCTGTCGACGTCCGGCACGAGGCCGCCAAGCGCGTCCGCGAGAGCCACGCCGGTGATCGCGCGATAGCCATCCGCATGGTCCGCCATCCAGCGGTGCAATTCCGTCTCCCCCGCGGCGGCCGCACCGAATTCAGCGACATTCTCGGCGCCCATGCCGGCCAGGAAATCCAGCCCGCCTTCGGCATAGGCGGCGACACCCCCCAGGGTCGCCACCGCCACGCAGCGGTCCGGGAGCAGGGCGGCGCAGGCCAGGGCGTGCGGGCCACCGCCCGACCAACCCACGGTCAGGAAGCGATCGTGCCCGAGCAAGTGCAGGAGAGCTGCAACATCGGCCGCCACGTCACTGACCGACCGGCCCGGCTTGCGCGTAGAGTTCGCGTAGCCCGGTCTGCTCGCACAGATCAGGCGCAGTCCGCGAGCCCGACAGGGTAAATGCCAATCTGCGAAGACGTTCATCTCGCCCGGAGTGCCGTGATGCGCCACCAGGGGATAGCCCAGCGGGTCACCCCCGAGCAGGACCTCCATCGAGCGACCATCGGCAAGCCGGATCGATCGATGCGTCGGTGTCGCATCGGGAACGATCGCCGTGCTCGCCTTGGCGTCGTCGAGCTTCATGCCGGCCTGTTAGTCCTCAAAGCGACTCGAGGAGTCACGATCGCGGTCGTAGCGCCTGGTGACAGGAAACGGCGGCAACCAGGACTCGCGGCGGACGATCCAGCTCTCGTAGGTCGGCGTCAGTTGGTCCGGGGCGTCGAGGGCTCCCAGGTTCACCTCGATTTCGTCTGCGGTGCGCGCGAAAACAGGCGACCCGCAGCGGGGGCAGAAGAACCGCCCGGCGTAGTCGCCTGCCTCGCCATCGATGGTCACCGCATCCTGGGGGAATATCGCAGAAGCGTGAAAGAGGGCCCCATGATGCTTGCGGCAGTCGAGACAGTGACAAAGCCCCACCCGGTAGGGGCGTCCCGAAGCCACGAATCTGACGCTGCCGCACAGGCAACCGCCGGTGAATCGGTCCATGCTGTTTCTCCTCCATCCCGCTCTTGCGTGCCCCCGCGCCGGGCCGCGCGGCCGCGAGCGCCCGCGGGGGTCGAACGCATCACCGCATCAGCGTGCCGCCGAAAGTGACTGGAGCGGCTTCCACTCCCTCCTGAGCAGCCCATACACCCAGGAATCCGACACCTCGCCATCCACGATGCAATCTTCTCGCAGCGTGCCTTCGCGCGCGAACCCGAGCTTTTCCAGGACACGGCCCGATGCCATGTTGCGCGTGTCGGTCTCGGCTTGAACGCGGTTCAGGTCCAACGTCTCGAAGGCCCACTGCAACAAGGCAGCGACGGCCTCGGTGGCAAAGCCCCTGCCCCATGCGGCGTCATCGAGACAGTAGCCGATCGACGCGCTGCGATAGTCCGGGTTCCACTTGGCGAAAGAGCACCAGCCGATGAATTGATCGTCGGCGGCACGCTCGATGGCGAGCCGCGCGCCGCTGCCTTCCTGCTCCATCTGCCTGCAAGCGGCGATGAAGCGATTTGCCCGTGCGCGATCGCGCCAGGGCGGGGCGTCCCAGTAGCGCAGCACGCGTGGGTTGCTTTGCAGCGCGAAAATGGCGTCGGTGTCGGCTTCCGTGAAGGGGCGCAGCCGCAGGCGCGCGGTGCGAAGCGTCGGGGTCGGCAAGGACATTCCGCAGTGAGTCCTGGTCTTGCATCACGATTGCGCAGGGGAGAAGCGATCACCGGGTGGCCGCAGCGACCAGGCACTCACCCGGCACTTCGAACCCGCCAGGCGATTCGAAACTGCGCATCGAGCCTTCCACCTCGCTCCAAACGGAGTCGCGTTCCTGAGGGGGAAGGTGAGCCATCATGGCATTGAATGCACCGAAGGCTTCTCGGGCGACCCGCACGTACTCCGCGGCGCTGGTCGCCCTGTGGGGGACCGGCACGGCGCGAATTTCGGGCTCGGCGAATCCCGCCTGATTGAAGATGCCTTCGAGCACGCCGGGACCGCCGAGGCTGAACGGTCCGGGCTGCCCAGGAACCGGAGGCGGGAGCTGGGCGCGCCGGCGGATGATGGAAGCCGGCATCGCCCCCCAATTGTTGCGCTCGGGCGTGGAAAACACGACCACGGCGACCCGGCCCCCCGGTCTCAGGACGCGGCGCCACTCGCGCAGCGCAGCCACGGGGTGCGGCATGTACATCAGACCAAGCCGACACAGGACCGCATCGAAGGAAGCGTCGGGGAGATCCAGCTGCTCGCCGTCCATGGCGCGGGTCTCGATCTGCTTGAGTCCACGCTCGCCGGCAACCTGTCGCGCAAGCTCGATGATCCCTTCGGAAATGTCGGTCGCCAGCACGTAACCGCCGGGGCCGACTCGTTCGGCGGCGCTGACTGCGGGCTCGCCTGCGCCGGCGGCGATGTCGAGGATGCGCTGACCTGGCTGAATCCGGGCCAGGTCGAGCATCTGGCGGGTGGGTTCGCCATACCAACGATCCAGGGTCGAATTCCAGCGCCTCCATGCCGCGCCGTCCTTGTTCCATTGCTCGCGCTGCGCGCTCTTGTACTTTGCTGCGTCGAATGCGGGTTGCAGTTCGGCCACGCAAGTCCTCCGCTGGGTTGGGCCTCGATGTCGCTCGGGATGGGATGCTCAGACTTCTAACGGTGGGGGTAACCGGCGAGAAATGCATGTTGCCTGGCCTTGCTCAAGGAAGCGAACGCCCGCTGATACGACCATCGGACGAGCTCCTCGAGATAAGCCGCAGGAAACGTGGACACGTTGACGATCGTAATCCAGCCAAACCGTCCGCGATAGCGGGCGGGCTTCACACCTGGAATGTCGGTGAGCTCGATGAACCGCTCAACTGCAACGCGCGTGCTGAAGCGCCATCGCTCCGGCTGGCTGGTCTTGAAATAGGCGAACTTCCTGCCGCCAATCGAGTAGACAAGAAAATTGTAAGGCTCACCGTAGAGCGTCTCCGTTGTGTGCGGAAAGTCCCGGCAGAACCGCTTCAATTGCGGCACGTTCATGCGGACGCACCGTAGCGACTCGCCCCGACGCAGGGGCCGGGCGCCCGCACGGTCAAGCCGCGATCCACGCCTCGGCCCGGGATCGGTCGCTGACAGGGAAGACGCGTACCGGGCAGGGCATGACGATGCTGAACATGCGCGTCGCGTTTGCGACCCAGCTCACGTCGGTGACGACCGCGACTCGCTCCCAAGCGGTGAGATGGCCCAGACCCAGCTTCACGTCTTCCCACATCGCGCCGGGCGTGAACCCGGTGAAGTCACTGCCCAACTCGTAGAGCAGCCTCACCTTGCCATGCTTCTCCAGCGCGGCCTCGACGGCCGGAAGGAGGACCGTCTCGTAGTCGCTGGCACTCACGTGTCCGGAGGCGGCAACGCCCACGGTGTTGCCGGGAAGATTGGACAATAGCTCGATCATGATGGCGCTCCTGTCAAGGCGCGATGCCGTCGCGGCCCAGGCCCAGCCTTCACCTCGCCGTCGGCGCAAGTGGGCATGACGGCATCGCGCCAGGCCGAGAACTCGGTGTCGGAAACCGGGTGCGGGATGGTCAAGGTACTCCTGCCGTGTGCCTAAGGTTCGTGCGAAGCCGCCCGCGGCAGCCGCACCGCGGCGAGGGTAGCCGGGACATTGCCGACCACGCGACTCGCATGACCATCGCCCACGGTGTCTTCGAGAAGCAGTGCACTGCCTGGAGCAATTTCAAGAACTCCGCCGTCGCCGGCTTCGAATTCCATGGCACCGGATAGCATAAAGATCCACATGCGACTTGGCGAGGGATGCATCTCTCCCACCCAACCTGCGGGAAGATGCAGGAAGCCGCACTGGGAAGCCGTGGCTAGCGCCGAGACGCGGAATGGGGAAGCCGGCGGCGCGAACTGTTGAAGGCTCACGGGGACCTCGACCTGCCCGAAATGTGAAACACCGGCTTCATCGGGGTAGAGGCGAGCGAATCGCAAGGAAGCTTGCACTGTTGGCTCCGGTTCGACGCACGACGTCCGAGCTGAGCGGCCGACGCCGGCAGAACGCCGGGGTCGCCATGCGGATGATGGCACCGGTCGACCCACGGTCCAAGCGGCTTGCCGGTGGCGGTCCGGCCGAACGAGCCGCGATGCTGCACCTTTCGGGCAGCAGCGGCGTCTATCGCGGTTGCGCCTCGATCACGAAAATCGACGCGCAGGTCGGCACGAGCGCCGTAACGGTGAACGCGGCGAGGTCCAGAAGCGAGCGGAATTCCGAACTCGTACGCATCCGGCCACCCCGACTTCCGAATGCGGCAAGCATGACGATATCCATCGTGACGGTGTCCCACGCACGGTAGCTATCGCGCAGGTCGTCGCCAGTGGCTTGTACCCAGTCGAGGAGAAGGAGCTTGCCATCCGGGTGGATCGCCCTGCGGCAGTGGCGCAGCACCGTGAGTGCATCGTCGTCCGAAAGACTGTTGATGAAGTTCGAGAGGACGTACCCATCATGCCCTTCGGGAACCGACGCGAGCGCATCGCCGGCGACGAAGTCGCACCGGTCGGTCACGCCGGCCTCTGCGAGCGTCGATTGTGCGGCGGGGGCGAGCCTCGACAGGTCGTACACCGTGCCGCGTACTCGCGGATGAGCCAGGAGAATCTCGGCCATGAGTGCACCATTGCCTCCTCCGATGTCGACGATCGACCTGAACTGGCCGAAGTCGTATGCCTCCAGCGCGGGTCGGAGGCGGTGCCGAATCCAGCCGCCACCTGCCATGGCCTGGTCAAAAGCTGCGCCCGCAGCGCGATTTCGTTGCAGGTACTCGTAGAAGGGCACGCCATACACGCGTCGACTCGCCGACTCACCGGTCCTGACCGTCGCGAGGAGATCATTCCAGAGTGCGTGATGGACCTCCACGTTGAGGACGACGCGAGCCACGACCGAATCCGGATGATCAGTGCGCAGGTATTGACCGAGTGGAGTCAGGCCAAAGCAGCATTCATTCGGCTCGTTGCAGACGCCCAGGCCGACCAGAGCCCTGAGAAGGCGCTGGAGTCCAAGCGCATCGACGTCGAGCACAGCGGCAAGTTCGGCGGCGCTCGCGGTGCCATGCTGCAGCCGATCGGCAAGGCCCAGCTTGGCCGCCACGTACAGGATTTGGGCCGCCTGCGCTCCGAAGGCCGCTCGAAGCAATCGCTCGGCGGGGAGCCGCGGATCATCGACCGGGTTCATGGGGCGGGATCTCGCATCCTAGGCTTGATGCGGCCCAACGCTCGAGCTGAGGGGAAGCCAGTCCATCGGACGCCCGCTCGATGGACGGGTCAGCCCACGTCCTGGCGCGAGCCACGTTGGTGGAGCACCTCTTTGGGCGCCCACCGTTCGAATTGTGGAATGGCGTCACCGATTGGCTCCCAAGGCGCCTTGTCGGATACCCACGTGTGCGCCTGTGGCTGTTTGAAGAACGGCGTATCCAGGGTGCCCAGGCGAATGCGAAGCACCTCGGGCATGGCCCTCAGATAGGCATAGAGGGGGCTTCCACAGTTCGAGCAGAAGGCCCGGAGCTTGCCGGGCGACGACTCGAACTCCCTGACGAGAGACCGCCCCTGCAAGAGCTCGAACGCGGCACGGTCTATTGGCGCATTGGCTGCGTGTGCCGACCCGCTGGCCTTGCGGCAGCTCGTGCAGTGACAGTAACCAAAGGTGCCTGGCTCGGCGGTCAGCCGGTACTTCACGCCACCGCACAGGCAGCTTCCATCAAACATGACGTGGGTCCTCCATCGGGGACAACGTATGCGCATCGCGGGCCAGGAGCCAGCGGCCGTCGGGCTGCTTGCGGTACACGGTGAGTCGATGACCCGCGAGCTGCGTCGCTTCCCCGCCGGCGCGCGGGGTCGACGACACCGCGTCCCGGCTCCGGGTGTACGCGACTTCGCCGATCACTACGACCTCTTCCAACTCACTCCTGCAGCGAATCTGAAGCCGCTGATGCGCGGCCGAGAAGTTGGCTGAGAATCCGTCCCGACCGAAAGGTGCTTGGCCCGGAGTGAGGAACACGACATCGTCCGTCATCAATTCGAGCAAGCGGATCAGGTCGCCATTATTGACGGCACCGATCCAAGCCGAATGAACCTCGCGGATTTCTCGCCCGTCAGGTCCCATATGCTACGTCCGCGCCCGGTTACCGAGCCACCTGACGTTGAAGCCGGGGCGCCCACCGCAGGCGCGGGCAGGTTCATGCGCACCGCTCCGACGGCAACCGTGACACTGCGGCTCCGGCCGGTACAGTGTCATGAACTTCCGCCGTGGCGCCGGTTTCGCGCGGACGCGGAGCTGCGGACATGGGCAGTGATCAGCATCGGAGTTCCCGCCATGTGTCAACGGTGGGGCCTTGCCTCGACCGCCGGCTCAGGTCCCAACTACGGCCGCACGGAAATCGGCGTCTGCAGCGCTGGCCACGGCGTTCGTCCTCCCGGGATAGGAGAGCCAGCGCATCGCCGCGTTGAGGTCGTCAATGATAGAGCGAGCTTGCACGACCCGACCCGGGCCCAGCTCCATGTCGCCCGTCGTGTGCGCGTCGCCGATCAGCGTGAGATCGAAGCCGCGATCCAGGGCTCCGTACGCTGTGGCGCGAATGCACCAGTTGCTCGCGGCGCCAGCCAGGAAGATGCGGGAGACCTCCAGCTGCTCCAGCAACGGAAGCAGGGCGGTGTCCTCGAACGCCGAGTTGTACCGCTTGTGCAGGCGAGGCTCGCCAGGGGACGGCTGAAGCTCGGGCACCCACTCCCATCCGGGCGTATCGCGCTTCAGCTCATCATCTTCGTGCTGTACCCAGACAACGGGCACGCCTGCCTCGCGTGCACGATGGGCAGCCAACGCGACATTGGCCACGATTCGATCACGCTCCCAGGCACCGGCAACCACGTCAACCTGGACGTCGACGACCAGAAGTGCGGATCTCGATCCTGAGCGGATGGCCATGGGAACGTGTGCTCCTGCCGGGATGGTGGTCGGGGGTTCGCCGTTGCGGCCTGACGGCCGACGCAAGCGGCGGTCCAGGGCTTGCCGCGAGACGCTCGCTTGACGGCGGGCTCAGAGCGCATTCGTGCCCCATGGCTGCGCAGCGTCGGCAACTTGCTCCGCATATCGTGCAAGTCGTAGAACCGAGTCGACTTTGCCAAGTCGGTCGATGTGAGATCACGATGGTTGATCAAGCCGCGCAGCATGAGGTCGTGACGCCCAACGTTCCAGGCGACGCGGGACCGGCAGAAGGCCGCCAAGCCCATCGGAGGGATGATAGACGGAGCCCGAAGGCGGGCTTGGTGGGCCGCCGCCGGGCCTCGCGCGGGCCCAGGGGTCAGGCGTCGTCTTTGCCAGGCTCCAGGGACTCCCGATCGTAGTAGTCAACGGTGACCTCTGCGCGAAACAACTTCCGAAGCGCTGGAGTGCCGGGCCCGGACGAGAACACGCCGACCTTGTTGGAATCGGGGTACTCGCAGACCTCCGTGTCAGCCAGGTTCGACAGCGACAGGTAGCGCAGCGGCACCTTGCCGGTGTTGATGATCTGGTGTGCCACGCTTGCATCCCCGGTTGGGCACGCAATGACATCGTGCTTTCGGATCTTGAAGCGCTGATCGCCAAAGCGAAGCTCACCCTCCCCATCGAGGATGAGGAACATCTCTTCTTCTTCCCGGTGCGAATGAAAAGGGCATTGCGCCTTGCCGGGCGGAAGTTCAGTGAGGTTATAGCCGAGCTTTCGCGCACCGATGCCTGCGCTGAACAGAGCCCGCTTCGACGTGTAGTACCCGTTCTCCTCGATGTCGTTGAATTCAACTTCGTCGAGGTTCACCAGAGGTTTAGGCATTCCGACTTCCGGGATGGTGTTGGGTGAGTGACTGGTGGCGACGATCTTCGCGTGCTCCGTGCGACGCCCGACGATCCGGTCCAGCGGTCCGGCCGCTGCAACCGATTGTCGGGCCGCCACTCACGCACGCACGTAGCGCAAATGGGTGGCAGTTGGACTATCGAGGACCTTGCCAATGCGAAACTGCGGCACGCCCTCGTGCAGGTTCTCGAACAGCCGCCTCCCGCCGCAGAACAGCACGGGCGCCAGGGCGATTTCCAGCTCCTCGATGACTCCCATGTTCAAGTATTGCTGGATCACGTCTGCTCCGCCCGAGATGCGGACATCACGATCGCCGGCGGATCCCCGGGCCAGCTCGAGGGCACGCGCCGGGCCGTCGTTGATGAAGTAGAACGTCGTCCCACCCGGACGGACCCAGGGTTCACGCTTCTCGTGGGTGAGAACGTATACCGGGGTGTGGAACGGGGCCTCTTCCGGCCAAGCGCGCTCGCCCTGTTCGAACATTCGCTTCCCCATGATGTTGGCACCGATACGCTCCATGGTGTTACGGAGCATATCGTTGACGGGACCGGTCTCGCCTCCCGTCCCGAGCTTGAGGTTCTCGCGGAAGTACTGTTGATTGAAAATCCACGCCATCAGCGCCCCCCACTTGGTGCCCCAGTTCTTGTAGTCGGGCCGATCCCAATTCTCCAGGGTCATCCCTTCCGGCGCCATGCAGCCGTCAAGACTGAGCCCGATGTTGGCGAATACCTTGCTCATGATTCCTTTCTCCCGCTACCGACGCCTGACACTGAGAAGTGTGCCAAGTGCAACACCAAATGCAGCGCCCAACGCGACACCCATCGCGGTTTGATTGAGCGCTACTCCGATTGCCGTTCCAAGCCCTACGCCAAGAGCGATGCCAAGCCCGAGCTTCATGCCGCCTCCCCGAACGTTGTGGTCACGGAGCGCGAGTTTGCGAGAGCGCTCCCCGGTTGCCTCGCGCCGCGGCCGCCTGCCATTGGCGGCGTGCTCGCGCGACGGGGCTAGGCACCCGTGCCGACAGCCTTGTACATGTTGATATTCGTTGCCAGGTAGCCTAGCTTCGCATAGAGGGCCTGCGCTGCTGTGTTGTGCCCGAAGACGTGCAGGGCGACGCCCGCGAGGCCCAACCGCCGGGCTTCCTCTTCCAGCGCTTGAAGTGCCCGTTGAGCGTGGCCTCTGCGTCGGTGCTCGGTGTCGATTTCGATGTTGTAGACGTATGCAATGCGAGCATTCGCCCGCTCCTTCACGCTGAACCAAAGCATGCCGACTCGCCCGCCATCTTCCGCGAGGACGGAATACAAGAAGTTGTCTTTCGTGTCCTTGCCGTCCGGGAGAAGTGACTCGAGCTCTGCCTTCGATCTTTCCAGCGACTCCGCCGCCGCCCAGGCCCCGGATTCGACCTTGTCCCTGGCGTATGCGGGAATGGTCGCGTTGACCCATATGGCGTACTCGGCATCGGATATCGGACGGAGGAATGGCATAGGTGTCTTTTGGGTGCGTCTGGCATCGGAGCTGAGCTGGGACCAATGGCAAGGCGCCACTTGGCAGACAGGCGCGTGAGGCCGGCACCCCGCAACGGTCATCTATCCTACGCGCTTCCAGGTGAGCGTTCTCGTCACCGGCTCGCCGGCAATCGTGGTCTGCAGCGAGATCGATAGCGTGCCATTGTCGACTTTCATCTCTCGACTGACCACCATGCCGACGCTCTCGGGAGATAGGGCTCCCCGCAAGCGCTGAGTCACGACATTCGTGGCGTCATCGACTTCGTAGTCGCCAAAGTACGCGTCGTACCCGCCGACGGCGCGACTGTTGTTGGCCTCCACAGCACGAGTCTCGTTGGTCCGGACGCTCGACCGATCGCGCTTCATGAACTGCGCGGCGAAGTGGCCCGAACGGTCGTAGATAAGCATGGCTATCGGGTCCGCGCCCAGCGAGGGTTCGATCCGCGGCTCGCCCATGCTGCTGAGATCCACGCGGGACAGCAACTCCCAGGTCCCGGGAAGTTGCTCAGACAGGGGTGATTTGGCATCTGGCATCGCGACTCCGGGGGCATCGACGGCGGTGGCGCCTGACGTTCCGCATCAGTGGCGCGCGCTGCTCGTACGCGCGTCCGGTGGAAGCGGAGGTTGGAATGCACCCGCGCGCGAGTATGGGTGCGCTGGCGGAATCTTCGAGGCATCAATCCTATTCGGGGGCAATTCGGATCAGACGCTTGCCGAGATTCTCGCCACGATAGAGGCCCGCGATCGATCCGGGCGCTTCCTCGATCCCGTCGAGAATGTCCTCTCGGTAGCGGATCTGTCCGGCACGCACCCAGCCGTCGAGCTCCCGCAGTGCCTCGGGAAACCGCTCAGCATGGTCGAAGACGAGAAAGCCCTGCATTCGCGCGCGCTTGACGAGAAGATGGCGCTCGACGCGTGGCCCGTGGGGCGTGGGGTCCCAACTGGCGATCGACGC
>JBLMVY010000240.1:0-4455 GCA_050256935.1 Candidatus Levyibacteriota bacterium
CGCGCCACCGACCGCGCCACCGACCGGGCGACCGACCGCGCCACCGACCGCGCCACCGACCGTGCCACCGACCGTGCGACCGACCGTGCGACCGACCGTGCGACCGACCGCGCCACCGACCGGGCGACCGACCGCGCCACCGACCGTGCCACCGACCGTGCCACCGACCGTGCCGTGGACAAGGCGACCGACCGTGCCGTGGACAAGGCGCTCGCCAACTAAGCTTCGAAGGCGCAGGCGAATCCTGCCAACGAGAGACCGCCGGCAACCGCCGGCGGTTTTCTTTTTGTGGGCACAGACCTTATGCTTGCGGCCGACGCTCAGGGGAGGGGGATGGTATGCGCGCTCGCGTTTGTGGCCTGCTGCTGGCGCTGATGCCGGTTGTGGCAAGTGCCGATGGCAGCTCACTCGGGCTGTCGTACGTCCAGACGAAGGACCTGACCCTCGTCTATTTCGATTACCTCGATTACCTCGTTCCGCACACCGTACGCACGTTCACGAATTCGCTCGACTGGCAGCGTCGGATATTCGACTGGACGCCCTCGGAGCCGACGACGGTGCTGCTGCGGGATCACTCGGATTACGGGAATGCGGCGACCGCGACCGCGCCGCACGACCGCATCTACTTCGACATCGCGCCACTGTCGCACGCCTTCGAGACGTTTCCGGCGAGCGAGCGGATGTACACGCTGATGAACCATGAGCTGGTTCACGTCACGACCGGAGATGTCGCATCGGCCGAGGACCGGGCCTGGCGGCGGCTGTTCTTGGGCAAGGTCTCGGCGCTGGCGGCGGATCCCGAGTCGCTGCTCTACAACTACCTGACCGCACCCCGCGTCGACACTCCCCGCTGGTACAACGAGGGGATCGCCGTCTTCCTCGAGACCTGGAAGGACGGGGGGATCGGGAGGGCGCAGGGCGGCTATGACGAAATGGTCTTCCGGGCAATGGTGCGGGACAAGACCCCGTTCTACGATCCCCTCGGCCTGGTTTCGCGCGGCGTTCAGACCAGCTTCCAGACCAGCGCCAACGCCTACCTGTACGGCGCCCGGTTCTTCACCTGGCTCGCGTACGTCTATTCCCCGGAAAAGGTCGTCGACTGGGTGAAGCGCGACGACAAGAGCAGGCGCTACTACGCCGACAATTTCCAGCAGGTGTTCGGCGTACCGCTGGAGCGCGCCTGGCAGGACTGGATCGCCTTCGAGCATCGCTTCCAGGAACGCAACCTGTCGGAACTGCAGCGCCATCCGATCACGCCCTACCGCAAGCTCGCCGGAGCGGCGATGGGGTCGATCTCGAGGATGTACTACGACGAGACGAACCAGACGATCTACGCCGCGTTTCGATACCCGGGCTTCGTCGAGCACGTGGGCGCCCTCGATACGCGCGATGGGACCGAGAAGCGCCTCGCCGACATCAAGGGGGCGATGCTCTACCGGGTTGCCTCGTTCGCCTACGACCCGGCGACGCACACGGCCTTCTACACCAACAACAATCTGGCGCACCGTGACCTGATGGAAGTGAACGTGCAAACCGGTGCGGAGCGGATGCTCCTGGAGGGCGCAAGGATCGGCGAGATCGTGTTCAACCCGGCCGACCGCTCGCTGATGGGGGTGCGGCATGCCGACGGACTGGCGGAGCTGGTGCGGATTCCCTATCCCTACAAGGATTGGCAGGTCCTGCACAAGTTCGCCTACGAGTCGGTGCCCTACGACCTCGACATCTCCCCGGATGGGCGGCTGCTGTCGGCGTCGATGAGCGACGTGACCACCGATCAGTTCGTGCGCGTCTGGAACATCGCAAGGGTGCTCGAGGGCGACATGAAGCCCCTCAGCGAATTCCGCTTCGGGCAGTCGATCCCCGAGAGCTTCGTGTTCTCGCCCGATGGGCGCTACCTCTACGGCAGCAGCTACTACACGGGCGTGTCGAACATCTTCCGCTACGAGGTCGCGACGGGGAAGGTCGAGGCGGTCACGAATGCCGACATCGGGTTCTTCCGGCCGGTGCCGCTGAAGGATGGTCGTCTCGTCGTGCTGACGTATACCGGCGACGGCTTCGTTCCGGCGATCATCGAGCCGCACCCCACCGAGGATGTCAGCGCGATCACGTTTCTGGGCAACGAAGTCGCGGAGAAGCACCCGATCGTCAAGACCTGGCAGGTGCCGCCGCCCGGCACGGTCGACTACGACAAGGTCGTGCTGCACAAGGGTCCTTACGAGCCGCTCAAGCACGTCGGACTCGACAATGCCTACCCGACCGTCCAGGGCTACAAGAACTCGGTCGGGATCGGCTACCGCTTCAATTTCTCCGATCCCATCGACATCGCGAATTTCGGGGTCGCCGCCGCCTACACGCCGGGCGGCGGTCTGCCCGGCAACGAGCGCGCGCACGTCGAGATGTCCGGCGAATATCTGGGATGGCGGGGAAGCCTGGCCTGGAATCGCTCCGATTTCTACGATCTCTTCGGCCCGACCAAGGTCAGCCGCAAGGGTCTCGCCGTGAAGTTAGGCTACGACGACCTGCTGATCTACGACGACCCGCGCAGCCTGACGCTGAGCTACGACCTCGAGTACCACGACAAGATCGATACGCTGCCCAATGCCCAGAACGTCGCCACGACCTTCACCCGGCTGCTGACGGCCGAGGTCGGGTTGCACTACAGCGATCGGCGGCGGTCGCAGGGCGCCGTCGACGACGAGAAGGGCATCGCGTGGGAGCTGATCGCCAAGGGCAGCCAGGCCGGCGGGAACACGCCCGGCCAGCTTCGCGGAAGCTTCGATTACGGCTTCGCGCTGCCGATCGCCCATTCGTCGATCTGGCTGAGAAGCGTCGCCGGCGCCAGCAGCGGAAGTCGCGACGATCCCAACGCCAATTTCTACTTCGGCGGATTCGGCAACAACTACGTGGACCACGGGCCGGAGAAGCGGTATCGGAACTACGATTCGATGCCCGGGTTCGGGATCAACGAGCTCAGCGGGCAGAGCTACGCGCGGCAGATGGTGGAGTGGAATCTGCCGCCGGTGGTGCTGGAATCGGCAGGAACGCCGGGCATGTACCTCAACTGGCTGCGGCCGGCCGTCTTCGCGTCGGGATTGTGGACCGATCCGGGCGATACCCAATACCGCAAGGCCTACGCGAACCTCGGGACGCAGATCGATCTGCGCTTTCATGTCCTTCACGTGTACGACATGACGCTCTCCCTCGGCTACGCGGTCGGCTTCAGGAACACCCAGCGCACCGGCGACGAGTGGATGCTCTCGCTGAAGATCCTGTAGCCTGCGAGCCCGGGCAGGAATTCCGATCCCATGGTCACCGCCATCCTGCCGCACCTGCTGATCGGCGTGCTCCCGGTGCTGGCGTTCCTGGCCGCGCTGCTCTATCTCGACGGCTACAAGCTTGTGACCATGCGCGCCATCGTCGGCATGGCGGTGGCGGGCGTGGCGGTGGCCGGGGCGTGCTACTTCGCGAACGGGGCGCTGGCCGGCGTGCTCGGGCTCGACTTCACCACCTACAGCCGGTACGTCGGACCCGTGGTCGAGGAAGTGGCGAAAGGACTGGTCATCGTCGCGCTGATCCGCAGCAACCGGATCGGATTCCTCGTCGATGCCGCGATCTGCGGCTTTGCAGTCGGCACCGGTTTCGCGATCCTGGAGAACGTGTACTACCAGCATCTGGTTCCGGATGCCGGTCTCGCGACCTGGATCGTGCGTGGATTCGGCACCGCGATCATGCACGGCGGCAGCACCGCGATCTTCGCGGTCATGGGGCTCGCGCTGACCGAGCAGGCCCCGCAATCGACGCCGGTGGCGCTCGTCCCTGGCCTCGTCCTCGCGGTGGCGCTGCACTCGGCGTTCAATCACCTGTCGGCGTCGCCGCGGGTGGCGTCGCTGGCCATGCTCCTTGCATTGCCGCCGCTGCTCTATCTGGTGTTCCAGCGCAGCGAACGGGCCGTCGCGAACTGGCTCGGCCAGGGCTTCGATGCCGATGCCGACATGCTGCAGTCGATCACCTCGGGAGACTTTCCGGACTCGCAGGCGGGGCGCTACCTGACGACGCTCAAGCAGCGGTTCAAGGGTCCCGTGGTCGCCGACCTGCTGTGCTATCTGCGGCTTCACGCCGAGCTCGCGCTGCGGGCCAAGGGCATCCTGATGATGCGCGAAAGCGGCTTCGAAGCGACCGTCGACGATTCGGTTCGCGCCGGTCTCGAGGAAATGCGCTACCTCGAGCGCAGCATCGGCAAGGCGGGACGCCTCGCGCTCCTGCCGCTGCTGCGGGGCGGCGCCCGGGACGTCTGGCAGCTGCACATGCTCGCGAGCGAGTCCCTCGCGACCGGTGGGAGTCCTGCCCCCGGCCCCAGCGAATAGGGGCGGGCCCGATCGCCTCGCGCGGGTGAATTGCGCATAATTGGATCCGCTGCGGCGCTCCGCGCCGCCGGAATCCGCCCGCGCATCCGCA
>JBLMVY010000241.1:0-6899 GCA_050256935.1 Candidatus Levyibacteriota bacterium
CCTACCCTTCCATCATCCGAACGCATGAGCCTCGCCGAATCCACCGCAATCTGTGCAGCATCACCGGTCGGGCACGGCCGGCAGCCCGCCGACGTCGATGCGATCGAGGCCCTGTTCGCGCTGCCTTTCAACGATCTCCTGCTGCGCGCGCAGCAGGTGCATCGGGAGCATCACGCGCCCAATGCGGTGCAGCTCTCCACCCTGCTGTCGATCAAGACCGGCGGCTGTCCGGAGGATTGCGGCTACTGTCCGCAGGCCGCGCGCCATCACGCGGGCGTCGCCAGCGAGTCGCTGCTCGATGTCGACGCGGTCGTCGACGCGGCGCGCGCCGCCAGGGACGCGGGTGCCACGCGCTTCTGCATGGGCGCCGCATGGCGCGGACCGAAGGACCGCGACCTCGCGCCGGTGCTCGACATGGTGCGCGCGGTCAAGGCGCTGGGCCTCGAGACCTGCTGCACGCTGGGCATGCTCAAGGACGGGCAGGCCCAGGCGCTGAAGGACGCGGGACTCGACTACTACAACCACAACCTCGACACGGCGCCGGAATTCTACGGCGAGATCGTCTCGACCCGCGATTACCAGGACCGGCTCGACACCCTCGATCGCGTGCGCGACGCGGGGCTCTCGGTATGCTGCGGCGGCATCGTCGGCATGGGCGAATCGCGCCGCCAGCGCGCGGCGCTGGTCGCGCAGCTCGCGAGCCTCGATCCGCAGCCCGAGTCGGTGCCGATCAACCACCTGGTGCAGGTCGAGGGAACGCCGCTGCATGCGCGCTTTCAGGGCGAGTCGGCGCTCGACCCGCTGGAATTCGTCCGCACGATCGCGGTGGCGCGCATCGCGATGCCGCGCGCGATGATCCGGCTGTCGGCGGGGAGGCGCGAGCTCGGCGAGCCGGTGCAGGCGCTGTGCTATTTCGCCGGCGCCAATTCGATCTTCTATGGCGACCGGTTGCTGACCACCGGCAATCCCGACGTCGAGTCCGACCAGGCGCTGTTCGCGAAGCTCGGACTGGCTGCGGCATGATCGATGGGCGATCCCGCGATCGCCGAGCTTGCCCGCGCGCTCGAGCAGCGGGCGGACGAGGGTCTGGCGCGGGTGCGGCGGGTCGTCGACGGGCCGCAGGGACCGCGGATACGGATCGACGGCCGGCCGCTGCTCGCTTTCGCGAGTAACGACTACCTCGGGCTCGCCAGCGATCCGGCGATCGTCGACGCCGCCTGCGCCGCCGCGCGGCGCTACGGCGTGGGCGCCGGCGCCTCGCACCTGGTGGTCGGCCACGCTGCGGCGCACGACGCGCTGGAGCGCGAGCTCGCCGCGTTCGTGGCCCCCTGCGCAGGCGCGCGGGCGCTGCTGTTCTCGAGCGGCTATCTCGCGAACCTCGCGATCCTGACGGCACTCGCGTCGCGCAGCGATGCGATCTTCGCCGACCGCCTCAACCACGCCTGCCTGACCGACGGCGCGCTGCTGTCGCGCGCTTCGCTCGACCGCTATCCGCACGGCGACGTCGATGCGCTCGCCGCCCGCATCGCCGCCCGCGGCGGCGCGTCCGCTGCGCGGCGCCGCTTCGTCGTCACCGACGCGGTGTTCAGCATGGACGGCGACATCGCCCCGCTGCCCGCGCTGCTCGATCTCGCCCTGCGGCACGACGCGTGGCTGGTGGTCGACGACGCGCACGGCTTCGGCGTGCTGGGCGGCGGCCGCGGCAGCCTCGCCCACTTCGGGCTCGCGTCGGAACGCATCGTTTACATGGGGACGCTGGGCAAGGCTGCGGGCGTGGCCGGAGCGTTCGTCGCCGGGCATCCTGCCGTGATCGAGACCATCGTCCAGTCCGCGCGCTCGTACATCTACACGACCGCAGCGCCGCCGCTGACCGCCGAGGCGCTGCGGGCCTCGCTGGCGCTGATCGCGGCCGGCGAGGATCGGCGCGCGCATCTGGCGGCGCTGGTCGCGGCGTTCCGCGAGCGCGCTGCGACGCTGCCCTGGACGCTGCTGCCGTCGCAGACGCCGATCCAGCCCCTGGTGATCGGCGACTCCAGGACGACGGTCGAGGTTTCGGAGGCGCTGCGGCAGATGGGCGTCTACGTGCCGGCGATACGGCCGCCGACCGTGCCGGCGGGTACGGCGCGGCTTCGCGTGTCGCTGTCGGCCGCCCACGGGATCGCCGACGTCGACGAGCTCGCCGATGCGTTGCACGCGGTCGCGGCGAGGCCCGCCGCGTGAGCGCGATGCGCGATGGCGGTCGCGTCCACGTGGAATCGGTGGGCGCCGGTGCGCCGCTCGTCCTGCTGCACGGGTTCGCGATGCACGGCGGCCTGTTCTCGCCGGTGCTCCCGGCGCTCGCCGCGCGCGAGCGCGTCCACGTCGTCGATCTGCCGGGCCACGGCTGGTCGGACGCGGTCACGCCGTTCGACCTCGACTCGACCGTCGCCGCGGTCGCTGCCGCGACCGATGCCGCGGCAGCGACCGACGAGCCGCTGACGGTGCTCGGCTGGTCGCTGGGAGGGCAGATCGCGATGCGCTGGGCGCTCTCGCGCCCGGGGCGCATCGCACGGCTCATCCTGGTCGCGACGACACCGTCGTTCGTGACCCGCGACGGGTGGACGCCGGCGATGGCGCCGTCGACGCTGGGGCGCTTCGGCGACGAGCTTGCAGTCGCCTACCGCCTGACGCTGCAGCGCTTCCTGACCCTGCAGGTGCAGGGCAGCGACGAGGGTCGCGCGACCCTGGCCGCGCTGCGCGCAAGGCTGTTCGAGCGCGGCGAGCCCGGGCCGGAGGCGCTCGCCGCCACCCTGGCGATGCTCAGGGCCAACGATCTGCGGCCCGATCTGCCGCGGATCGACGTGCCGGCCCTGGTGATCGGCGGCGAGCGCGACGCGCTGGTCCCCGTCGAAGCGACCCGGCGCCTCGCCGCAGCGCTGCCGCGCGCAAGCCACCTGGCGATCCAGGGCGCCGCGCATGCGCCCTTCCTGTCACACCCGCGCGCTTTCCTCGATGCGTACGCGGGCTTCGCCGATGGCTGAGCCCGCATCCCCGGCGCCCGATCCGCGCGAGGTGGATCCGCGCGCGGTGAAGCGCGGCTTCGCGCGCGCTGCCGCGACCTACGACGCCGCGGCCGCGCTGCAGCGCGAGGTCGGGGCGCGGATGGCGCAGCGCCTCGACTACGTGAAGCTCGCGCCGGCGGCGATCCTCGATGCGGGATGCGGAACCGGCGAGGCGATCGGCGAGCTCGCCGCCCGCTATCCGGGGGCGCGCATCGTCGGCGTGGACATCGCGCTGCCGATGCTCGAGGCGGCCCGCGAGCGTGCGGCCAAGCGTCGCTCGATGCTCGATCGCCTGCTGCGATCCTTCGCGCGGGGCCGCGCTCACCCGGCGCCCCGGTTCGTCTGCGCCGACATCGCCGCGTTGCCGATCGCCGCCGCGTCGATCGACCTCGCGTGGAGCAACGTGGCGCTGCAGTGGGTGAACGACCTGCCGCACGCGCTGGCGGAGTTCCGCCGCGTGCTCAGGGTCGGCGGGCTGCTGTCGTTCACCACGTTCGGCCCCGACACGCTGCGGGAGATCCGGACCGCTTTCGCCGGCGTCGACGGCGGCACCCACACCAATCGCTTCGTCGACATGCACGACATCGGCGACATGCTGGTTCACGCGGGCTTCGCCGATCCGGTGATGGACATGGAGCGGATGACCCTGACCTACGACACGCCGCAGGCGATGCTCGCCGAGCTGAAGGCGATCGGCGCGACCAACCACACGCTGGGGCGCCCGCGCGGGCTGACCGGGCGCACGCGATGGTCGCAGGTCACGGCGCGGCTCGAGGCGCTGCGGCGCGACGGCCGCATTCCCGCGACCTTCGAGGTCGTCTACGGCCATGCGTGGAAAGGCGAGCCGCGGACGACCCCGGAGGGCCACGCGATCGTGAAGCTGCAACGGCCGGGCCGGCGCTGATGTCGTCCGGCCGCATACCCAAGGGGGTATTCGTGACGGGCACCGACACCGGCGTCGGCAAGACCGTCGTCGCCGCGGCGCTGCTCCGCGGGCTTTGCCAGGAAGGCCTGCGCGCGGTGGGCATGAAGCCCGTCGCCGCGGGAATCGAGCCCGGATCCGCGGTCAATTCGGATGTCACGGCGCTGGCGCGGGCGGGCAACGTCGACGCCCCGCTCGCCGACCGCAATCCCTTTGCGTACGTCGCGCCGGTGGCGCCGCATCTCGCGGCGCGCGCCGAGGGGAGGGCGATCGACATCGGGGTCATCGCGCAGGCCTTTGGGCGCCTCGCCGCGCGCGCCGACGCCGTGGTCGTCGAGGGGGCCGGCGGGACGCTGGTCCCGCTGGACGCGCGCCGCGACATGCTCGACATCGCCGCAGTCCTGCGCCTGCCGGTGCTGCTGGTCGTCGGCATCCGCCTGGGATGCCTCAATCACGCGCTGCTCTCGGCGCTGGCGATACGCGCGCGGGGACTGAGCCTCGGCGGATGGGTCGCCAACCGGCTCGAGCCGGACATGCCTTTCGCCGACGCCAACATCGACGCCCTCGCGCAGCGCCTGGGTGTTGCGCCGGTCGCGACGATCGGGGTCGATGCGCCGTCCCGTTTCGGTCCGAATGCGCTGAGGGCGCTCGAAATGTATTGATCCATGCTAAGATTTCCGGGTTTTGCGCCGCGCGGCATTCGCAGTGCGCGCGAACCTTCCAGAACAGGAACAAATCACGCCGGACCCGCGTGGAGCAGGGCGGAGCCGGGCAAGACGCGATCGGGGACAGCATGGTGGGGAATCAGAAGGGACGACGTACGCGGGGAGGTATGCGGGCACACACGCGCCGGGGGCTCGCCGCCGCGCTTTGCGCGGGGCTGCTGGCCGCGCCCGGTGTCGCGCTGGCGGCCTGGGAGTGGAACTTCCAGCCGGCCGTGACGCCGATCGCCGAGCAGATCACGCATCTGCACGAGCTGATCTTCTGGATCTGCGTCGTCATCTTCGTCGGCGTGTTCGGAACGATGTTCTACACGCTGTTCAAGCATCGCAAGTCCGTGGGACACCAGGCGGTGCAGTTCCACGAGAACACGACGGTCGAGGTGGTGTGGACCGTCATCCCGTTCCTGATCCTGATGTTCATGGCATGGCCCGCGACCAAGGTCGTGCTGGCGATGCACGACACGGCGGCGCCCGACATGACGATCAAGGTCACGGGCTACCAGTGGAAGTGGGGCTACGACTACGTCCAGGACGGCTTCGGCTACTACTCGACGCTGTCGACGCCGTTCGAGCAGATCCAGAACCGTGCGCCCAAGGACGAGCACTACCTGCTCGAGGTCGACCACCCGCTGGTCGTTCCGGTCGACACCAAGGTCCGCGTGCTGGTGACCGCCGCCGACGTCATCCACTCGTGGTGGGTGCCCGCCTTCGGCGTCAAGCAGGACGCGATTCCCGGCTTCGTCCGCGACACGTGGTTCAAGGCCGAGAAGGTCGGAATCTACCGCGGCCAGTGCGCCGAGCTGTGCGGCAAGGAGCACGGCTTCATGCCCGTCGTCGTCGAGGTCAAGTCGAAGGAAGACTACGCCAAGTGGCTGGCCGAGCAGAAGAAGAACGCCGCAGCCGCCGCCGACGACCCGAACAAGACCTGGGATCTGAAGGACCTGCTCGCCAGGGGCCAGCAGGTGTTCAACGGCAACTGCGCGGCCTGCCACCAGCCCAACGGCACCGGCAACGCCGCCATCGGCGCGCCTCCGCTGGTCGGCGACAAGGTCGTGCTGGGGCCGAGGCAGCACCAGATCGACGTGGTGCTGAACGGCCAGACCAACGGCGTGGTCGCGACCGGCGGCGCGGGCGGCAAGATGCCCTCGTGGAAGCAGCTCTCCGACGTGGAGATCGCGGCGGTGATCAGCTACACGCGCAACACCTGGGGCAACAAGGCCGACGAGAACATCGTCCAGCCTTCCGAGGTGAAGGCCGAGCGCAAGTGACGCGGGCGTCCCGGCACGTGGCCCGCGGGCGGCGTGCGGACGGAGACGGCCCCGAGGACAACAGGATTCCGATCCCCGCAGGCGCGGGGCGCGGATGGCAGGGCGGAAGAAGGGAACACAGGAGCGGACCATGAGCAGCATCACGCAACCGATCGGCGGTCACGGCCACGACGAGCACGCGCACCATCCCACCGGGATCATGCGCTGGGTGACGACGACCAACCACAAGGACATCGGGACCCTGTACCTGTGGTTCTCGTTCACGATGTTCATCGTCGGCGGCATCATGGCGCTGACCATCCGCGCCGAGCTGTTCGAGCCGGGGATGCAGATCCTGGCGCCCGAGCGCTTCAACCAGATGACGACGCTGCACGGTCTCATCATGATCTTCGGCGCGCTGATGCCCGGCGCCGTCGGCTTCGCCAACTGGATGATCCCGATGCAGATCGGGGCGCCCGACATGGCGTTCGCGCGGATGAACAACTGGAGCTTCTGGCTGCTGCCGCCGGCCGCGGTCCTGCTGATCCTGTCGCTGTTCGTGCCTGGCGGCGCCGCGGAGACGGGCTGGACGCTCTATCCGCCGCTCTCGGTCCAGTCGGGCATGGGCATGGACCTGACGATCTTCGCGATCCACATCATGGGCGCGTCGTCGATCATGGGCTCGATCAACATCATCACGACGATCCTGAATCTGCGGGCGCCGGGGATGACGCTGATGAAGATGCCGATCTTCTGCTGGGCGTGGCTGATCACCGCCTACCTGCTGATCGCCGTGATGCCTGTGCTGGCCGGCGCGATCACCATGACGCTGACCGACCGCCACCTCGGCACGACCTTCTTCAACCCCGCCGGCGGCGGCGACCCGGTGATGTACCAGCACATCTTCTGGTTTTTCGGCCACCCCGAGGTGTACATCATGATCCTGCCGGCGTTCGGGATCGTCAGC
>JBLMVY010000242.1:0-12688 GCA_050256935.1 Candidatus Levyibacteriota bacterium
GTGTTCTTGCGCAGCTCGAGGAACTCCTCGATGTCGAGGTGCCAGGTCTCGAGGTAGGTGCACACCGCGCCCTTGCGCTTGCCGCCCTGGTTGACCGCCACCGCGGTGTCGTTGACGACCTTGAGGAAGGGCACCACGCCCTGGCTCTTGCCGTTGGTGCCCTTGATGTGCGAGCCCATCGCGCGGACGTTGGTCCAGTCGTTGCCGAGCCCGCCGGCGAACTTGGACAGCAGCGCGTTCTCCTTGATCGCCTCGTAGATGCCGTCGAGGTCGTCGGAGACGGTCGTCAGGTAGCACGACGAGAGCTGCGAGCGGTGCGTGCCCGAATTGAACAGCGTCGGCGTCGAGCTCATGAAATCGAAGGTCGACAGCACGTTGTAGAACTCGATCGCGCGCGCCTCGCGGTCGACCTCGTTCAGGGCGAGGCCCATCGCGACGCGCATGAAGAAGCACTGCGGCAGCTCGAAGCGGCGGCCCGCATTGGCGTGCACCGCGTACTGGTCGACCAGGAAATAGCGGTCGTAGAGGGTCTGCAGGCCGAGGTAGCCGAACTGCAGGTCGCGCTCGGGCTTGAGGGCGGCGCCGAGCCTGGCGAGGTCGAACTGCGACAGCGCCTCGTTGAGCAGGCCGATCTTGATCCCGTGCTTGACGAAGCGCGGGAAGTACTCGGCGTACCTGGTGTCCATGTCGGCCTGGGTGGCTTCCTCGCCCAGCGCCTCGAAGCGCAGCGCGTCGAGCAGCAGCCGCGCGGTGACGTACGAATACGCGGGATCCTTCTCGATCAGCGTGCGTGCGGCCAGCACGACGCACTTGCGCACCTCGTCCATCGGCACGCCGTCGTAGAGGTCCTTCAGCGTCGCCTTCAGGATGCGGTTGGGCTCGGCGGCCTCGAGGCCCGTGCAGGAGGCGTTGACGAGGTCGGTCAGGCGCTCGAAATCCAGGGGCTTGCGCACGCCGTTGTCGAGGACGTGCAGCGTCGTGTCCTCGCCCTTGGCGCTCTTCTTCTGCTTCTCCTGCGCGCGCTCCTGGTTGCGCTTTTCGCGGTAGAGGACGTAGGCGCGGGCGACCTCGTGCTCGCCGCCGCGCATCAGCGCCAGCTCGACCTGGTCCTGGATTTCCTCGATGTGGATCGCGCCGCCGTCGGGCTTGCGCTTCAGCAGCGCGCTGACGACCGCCTCGGTCAGCTTGGTCACCTCGTCGCGCACCCTGGCCGAGGCCGCGCCCTGGCCGCCGTTGACCGCCAGGAAGGCCTTGGTCATCGCGATGGTGATCTTCGCCGGCTCGAAGCCGACGACCGAGCCGTTGCGGCGGATGACCTTGAACTGCGCGAAGCGCGGATCGCTGCTGCTCGCGATCGGACTTCCAGGTTCACCCACGATCAGGTCCCGAGGCGGCATGGGGGTGGGCGAAGTGGACGTCGTCGCGATTTGCATGGAATGGACTCCTGTATGAAGCTTGTTGTTTGTGCCCGCGGGCAGCGGTTTTGCCGGAAGGATGCGATTTGCGCATCGCCGCGGCCGGCGCGGCTCGCCGGGCAAGGGCCCGAGATCCGGAACCGGCTCTCCCGCAGCCGGCGCCGGGGCGCCCAGCAGGGCGCCGGAAATTTGGCTTGCGAATCAAAAGCTACTAGATCTTGTGTTCAGGTGCGCCTTCAATACAAAGCATAGTGGCTCGATCCGGGGAGCGCAAGCTTTTTTTCATGCACACTGCGAGCGGCCAAAAAGGCAAGAAAAAACAGCGCGCTGGGCTTGGATCGGGCAACGATCACCCGCATTTGCACCGGTATTCCACCGCCTTGTGCACAGGCGAGAGATCGCTTGGGAAAATTCCGACCAACGCAACGCGAACGTTGCAGTTTTACGACATGGACGGGCGCCATGCCCGCGTTCGCTATGCTGTGCGCCCTGGGATCGCCGCATGCCACGCTTCGCCGCCAACCTGAGTTTCCTGTTCAACGAGGTGCCGTTCCTCGAGCGCTTCGCCGAGGCCGCCCAGGCCGGCTTCCGGGCGGTCGAGTTCGCGTTCGCCTACCAGTACACCCCCAAGGACCTGGTCGCGGCGCAGCGCGACAACAAGCTCGAGGTGGCGCTGATCAACGCGCCGCCCGGGGACTGGGACGCAGGCGAGCGCGGTCTCGCCTCGCTGCCGGGGCGCGAGCACGACTTCGCCGCGAGCATCGCCCACGCGCTGCAATACGCGCAGGCGCTGGGCTGCAGGCGCCTGCACGTGATGGCGGGGCTGCTGCCGGCGGACGCGGATGCCGCCGAGCGCGAGCGCCGGCTGCGTCACTACCAGCGCAACCTGCGCCATGCCTGCGACGAGGCGGCCGCCAAAGGCGTCACCATCCTGATCGAGCCGATCAATCCCCGCGACATGCCGGGCTACCTGCTGACGACGCAGGCCGAGGCCCATGCGATCCGGGCCGAGGTCGGCGCGCCGAACCTCAAGGTGCAGATGGACCTCTACCACGCGCAGATCGTCGAGGGCGATCTTGCCGTCAAGCTCGAGCGCTGGCTGCCGCACATCGGCCACGTCCAGATCGCGGGGGTTCCGGACCGCGGCGAGCCCGATACCGGCGAGGTCAATTACGCATACCTGTTTCGGCGGCTCGACGAACTGCGCTACGACGGCTGGGTGGGCTGCGAATACCGGCCCGCACGGGGAACGACCGAGGGGCTCGGCTGGTTCTACCGCCTGCTCGATCGCTAGGCGCGCGCCGGGCACGGGCCCACAGGACACGATGGCCGGGCGGCGCCCGCGCCATCCGACGGACATCAGACGGAGGGTTGCAGACGTGTCGTTTCCATTCAAGTGGTTGACCCACGACTTCGCAGTCGCGGGGCAGATCGGACCGGCCGATGTCGCGCAGATCGCGGCGGCCGGATTCCGCAGCGTGATCAACAACCGGCCGGATTTCGAGGGCGGACCCGCGCAGCCGACGTCGCAGGCGATCCAGGACGCCGCCGGAGTCGCCGGGGTCGAATACGCGTTCCTTCCGGTGCGCTCCGGCTTCCAGGACCCCACGCAGGTCATGCAGATGCACGAGCTGCTCGAGCGCCTGCCCAAGCCGGTGCTCGCGTTCTGCCGCTCGGGCGCGCGCTCGGCCAACCTCTATTACACCGCGCAGTCGCTGGTGCGGCGCTAGCGACCGCCGCTAGGAGCAAAGGGGCCGGCCCCGTTTCCCCGCGCGCTTCCTACAGCGCGACGCTCATTCCGCCGTCGATGGTCACCATCTGTCCGGTGATGAAATCGGCGGCGGCGGAGGCGAGGAACACGGCGAGGCCGGCGATCTCCGAAGGCTCGCCCCAGCGGCCCGCGGGCGTGCGCTTCTTCACCCAGGCATCGAACGCCGCGTCGTCGAGCAGCGCGCGGTTCATCTCGGTTGCGAAATAACCCGGCGCGATCGCGTTGACCTGGATCCCGTGCGGGGCGAGCTCGACCGCCATGCCGCGCGTCAGCTGCCGGATCCCGCCCTTGGCCGCCGTGTAGGGGACGATGCCCGGCCTGCCGAGCTCGCTCAGCAACGACGCGATGTTGATGATCTTGCCGCGATGCCTGGCGATCATCGTCGGCAGCACCGCCTGCGACACCAGCCACGGTCCGGTGAGATTGGTCGCGATGATCTCGTCCCATTCGGCCCTGGGAAACTCGGTCAGCGGATGGCGGCGCTGGATGCCGGCGTTGTTCACCAGGATGTCGATGGCGCCGCAGCGCGCCGCGGCCTCGGCGACGCCGCGATGCACTGCGTCCTCGATGCCGACGTCGAACGCGCAGGTGTCGACGGCGAGCCCGTCGGCGGCAAGCTGCGCTGCGGTCCGGGTCAGCGCCTCGGCGTCGCGTCCGTTGAGGATCACCTGTGCACCGGCCGTCGCCAGCCCGCGCGCGATTGCCCGCCCCAGGCCGCGCTGCGCGCCGGTGACGAGCGCGACGCGACCGGAAAGGTCGAAGACCGAGAGGTCGACGGGGCGGGCAGTCAATCGGCGGCGACCGGGGTCGCGGTCTGCGCGGCGATCGCTTCCGGCGAGCGGCGGAAGCGTTCGAGCAGGGCCGCCTCGCGCGCCTTGGCGTCGGCGATCTGCCGCTCCTTCACGTGCCCGTAGCCCCGGATGTGCTCGGGAATCGACGCGAGCTCGACGGCGACGCCGTAGTTGTGCGGCGCGAGCCTGCCGACCAGCTCGTCGACCAGCGCCTCGTACTGGGCGATCAGCGCGCGCTCGGCCTTGCGCTCGGCGCTCCTGCCGAAGACGTCGAGCGCGCTGCCCCGCAAGCCCTTGAGCTTCGCCAGCGCCCGGAACGCCGTCAGCATCCATGGGCCGTAGGTCGATTTCTTCGGCACGCCGGTCGCAGGGTCGGGCTTGTTGAGCAGCGGCGGGGCCAGATGGAAGCGCAGCTTGTAGTCGCCCTCGAACTGGGCGGCCACGCGGGCGAGGAAGTCGGTCCCGGTGTACAGGCGTGCGACCTCGTACTCGTCCTTGATCGCCAGCAGCTTGAAGTAATTGCGCGCGACCGCCTCGGCGAGGTCGGCGCTCCCGGGCTGCCGTGCGGCCTCGGCGGCGCGCACCCTGGCGACGAGGTCCGTGTAGCGCCTGGCGTAAGCCGCGTCCTGGTAGTCGGTCAGGTAGGCGCGGCGGCGCTCGATCACCTCGTCGAGCGATTCCGACAGCCGCTGGGAATCGGGCTTGGCGATGGCGATCGCCGCTGCTGCGACCTTCGCGGGATCGACCGCCGCGAGCCGGCCCCAGTTGAAGCTGCGGGTGTTGGATTCGACCGCCGCGCCGTTGAGCTCGATCGCACGCAGGATCGCGGCTTCGCCCACCGGCAGCAGGCCGCGCTGGTAGGCGTAGCCGACCATGAACAGGTTGGTCGCGATCGAGTCGCCCATCAGGCCGGTCGCGAGCCGGGTCGCGTCGAGGAACTCGGCATCACCCGGGGCGACGCTGTCCTTGATCTCCTGCTCCATCGAGCCGGCGGGGAAGGCGAGATCGGGCTCGCGCGTGAACTGCGCGGGCATCACCAGCGCGGTGTTGACCAGTGCCCTGGTCACGCCTTTCTGCATCTTTGCGAGCGCCTCCTCGCCCACGCCGGTCAGCATGTCGCAGGCGAGCACCAGCCGGGCTTCGCCGGCCGCGATGCGCGTCGCGTAGAGTTGCTCGGGCGCCGCGGCGATGCGCACATGCGACACCACCGCGCCGTTCTTCTGCGCGAGACCGGTCATGTCGAGCACCGACACGCCCTTGCCTTCGAGGTGCGCCGCCATGCCCAGCAGGGCGCCGATGGTGACCACCCCGGTGCCGCCGATGCCCGTCACCAGGACGCCGTAGGGCTGCGCGCAGGACGCGAGCGCTGGCTCGGGGAGCTGCGAGAAGTCGGCGGCATCCGCCTTCCTCGGCTTGCGCAGCTGTCCGCCCTCGACGGTGACGAAGCTCGGGCAGAAGCCGTTGACGCAGGAATAGTCCTTGTTGCAGGACGACTGGTCGATCGTGCGCTTGCGCCCGAATTCGGTCTCCACCGGGGCCACCGACACGCAGTTCGACTTGACGCCGCAGTCGCCGCAGCCTTCGCAGACCAGCTCGTTGATGACCACGCGCTTGGCCGGATCGGGGAACTTGCCGCGCTTGCGGCGGCGGCGCTTCTCCGCCGCGCAGGTCTGGTCGTAGATCAGGATCGTCGTGCCGGCGATCTCGCGCAGCGACTTCTGCACGGCGTCGAGCTCGGAGCGGTGATGGACCTCGATGCCAGGCGCGAAATAGCCTTGCGGGTATTTCTGCGGCTCGTCGCTGACGACGACGATCTTCGTCACCCCTTCGGCGGCGCACTGGCGCGCGATGTCGGCGGGCGAGATCGGCCCGTCGACCGGCTGGCCGCCGGTCATCGCGACCGCGTCGTTGTAGAGGATCTTGTAGGTGATGTTGACGCGCGCCGCCACCGCGGCGCGGATGGCGAGGATGCCGCTGTGGTAGTAGGTGCCGTCGCCCAGGTTGGCGAAGATGTGCTTCTCTTCCGTGAACGGCGCCTGGCCGATCCACGGCGTGCCTTCGCCGCCCATGTGGGTGAACGTCGAGGTCTTGCGGTCCATCCACAGCGCCATCACGTGGCAGCCGATGCCGGCCGTCGCGCGGCTGCCGGCGGGGACGTTGGTCGACGTGTTGTGCGGGCAGCCCGAGCAGAAGTAGGGGACGCGGGCGAGGCTGATCTTGGGCCTCGCCAGCGCACGCTCCTTCTGGTTGATGAACTCCACGCGCTGGCGGATCTTCTCGGCGTGCTTCGGATGCAGCTCGAGGCGGGCGATGCGCTGCGCGATGACGCGCGCGATCATCGCCGGGGTGAGCTCGGCGTGCGGCGGCAGCATCCAGTCGCCGTGCGGGCGCACCCATTCGCCTTTTTCGTCGAACTTGCCGACCACGCGCGGGCGCACGTCGTCGCGCCAGTTGTAGAGCTGCTCCTTGAGCTGGTATTCGACGATCTGGCGCTTTTCCTCGACGACCAGGATCTCCTCCAGGCCCTCGGCGAAATGCCGGACGCCTTCCGGCTCCAGCGGCCAGGGCATCGCGACCTTGAACACGCGGATGCCGATCTCGGCCGCCTCGGTCTCGCTGATCCCCAGGTCCTCGAGGGCCTGGCGGACGTCGAGGTAGCTCTTGCCGCTGGTGATGATGCCCAGCCGCGGCTTGGGCGAGTCGACGACGATGCGGTTCAGGTTGTTGACGCGGCAGTAATGTAATGCGGCGTAGATCTTGTAGTCGTGCATCCGCGCCTCGGTTGCGAGGAACGGATCCGGCCAGCGGATCGACAGCCCGGTGGGTGGCAGCGGGAAGTCTTCGGGGACGATGACCTTGACGTGGGTCGCGTCGGCGTCGACCGAGGCCGAGCTCTCGACCGTGTCCGACACGCACTTGAAGCCCACCCAGCATCCCGAGTAGCGGCTCATCGCGAAGCCGTGCAGGCCGAGGTCGAGGATGTCCTGCACCGACGACGGGTAGAGCACCGGCATCATTGCCGCCGAGAACTGGTGGTCCGACTGGTGCGGCAGCGTCGAGGACTTGGCGGCATGGTCGTCGCCGGCCAGCACCAGCACGCCACCGTGCTTCGAGGTGCCGGCGAAGTTCGCGTGCTTGAACACGTCGCCGCAGCGATCGACGCCCGGACCCTTGCCGTACCACATCGAGAACACGCCATCGACCTTGGCGCCGGGGTACATCGTCACCTGCTGCGTGCCCCAGATCGCGGTGGCGGCGAGATCCTCGTTGAGACCCGGCTGGAACTTGATGCGGGCGCGCTCGAGGAACTTGGACGCCTTCCACAGCGCCTGGTCGAGGCCGCCCAGCGGCGAGCCCCGGTAGCCGGAGACGAAGCCACCGGTGTTGAGGCCGGCCGCGGTGTCCCGCTCGCGCTGGAGGATCAGCAGGCGCACCAGCGCCTGGACGCCGGTCAGGAAAACCCGGCCGGAGCCGAGTTCGTACTTGTCATCGAGCGAGACGTCGCGCAGCGCGACGCTCGTGCCGGCAGGGGTCATCGTGAAGCTCCGCAGGGTTCGTGTCTTTTGGACGCGTAATCGACCGGATGGATCCCGGAAGCGCGTGGACCGGAAGGCTTGTGGCCGCGATCGTTTCGGCGCGGATGATACGCCTCGAGGCGGCGAGCCGTCCACGAACGTGAGGAAGCCCGCGTCGCGTGCATGGGCATCGGGTGACGCGCGTCCGCCGAGGTCGGTGCCATGGGCGGCGAGACCCGGAACAGCTGCGCGCTCGGAGTGCGCAGGCGTCATCGGCATGGGCGGCGGGACCAGGCACGGCTGTGCGCTCGGAGTGCGCAATCGCCGGCTTACGGGTCCCGGCGCGGCCGCGCTCGAGGACATCCTGCAGCAAGCGTCGCTGTCGGGCTCGCTTGCCGCGCCACCCGTGACAGCCGTCGCGCACACTCGCGCTCGCCGTGCCTGCTCCCGCCGCCCCCGAGCGTCGCGGTGATCCATCGCCTGTCGGTGCCGCTTCGACGCCGGCGCATCGACGGCGCGCGGGATGGGGCAGAGCGGGCAGGTCGCCTGTGGCGCAGTCGTCGCAGGGCGGGTGGTGCGACGAGGGAGTCGTGGGTTGACGACCGAAGTCGCACCGGGACCCGCGCGACGACGCGGGTGCGCCACCGAAGACCTGCCCGCTCTGCCCCGAACCGCGCGCCAGCCCGGTGCCGGCAGCTAGCGGAAATTCATCGTCCCGGGCAGCCACAACGCGATCGAGGGAAAGGCGATCACGATCGCGAGCCCCAGGATCAGCAGGGCCACGTAGGGCGCGACGCCGACGATGATCTCGCGCAGCGGCGCCCGGGTGATCGCCTTGAGGGCGAACAGGTTCATGCCCACCGGCGGGGTGATCAGCGCGAGCTCCAGGTTGATGGTCAGCAGGATCCCGTACCAGACCGGATGGATCTTCAGCGCCGCCAGCACCGGCAGCACCACGGGCGTCGTGATCAGGATGATCGAGATCGTCTCGAGGAACATCCCCAGCACGAAGATCAGCGCCATCACCGCAGCCAGGAAGCCGATCTGCGACACCTCGTAGTGCAGCACCGCCTCGACCATCTGGTTCGGTATGCGCAGCTTGGTCAGGACGTTGCCCAGGATGGCGGCGGCGACCAGGATCATGAACAGCATCGCCGTGTTGCGCGCCGCGTCCTCGGCCGAGCGCCACAGGTCGGCCAGCGTGAAGTTGCGATAGACGAGCATCGCGATCGCCAGTGCCCCGAGCGCACCGATCGCCGCGGCCTCGGTGGCGGTGAACACCCCGAAATACATGCCGCCCAGCACCACCAGCGGCAGCAGCAGCGCCCAGAACGAGCGCCGCAGCGCGGCGTATATCTCGGGCCACGACGCCCGCGGCTCGCGCGCGAGCTTCGCCGAGGCGCCGAAGGCGGCGGCGCTCATGCAATACACGGCGAAGATCGCCGCGAGCATCAGCCCCGGCACCACGCCGGCCATGAACAGCGCCCCGATCGAGGTGTCGGAGACCACGCCGTAGAGCACCATCGGCCCCGACGGCGGGATCAGGATCCCGAGCGTCCCGCCGGCGGCGACGATGCCGTAGGCGACGCGCGCCGGATAGCCGTAGCGGATCATCAGCGGGATCGCGGCGGCACCGATGGTCAGGGCGGTTGCGACGCTCGACCCGGAAATGGCGGCGAAGACCGTGCAGGCGGCGACGGTCGCGACCCCGAGGCCGCCCGGCAGATGGCGCGTCAGCGTGTGCGCGGCGCCGAACAGGTCGTCGACCACCTTGCCGCGGATCATGAACTGCGCCATCAGCGTGAACAGCGGGATCGCCACCAGCAGGTAGGTGTCGAGCTCGCCGAAGACCAGGTCACCCAGTCCGCCCAGGTGCCCCTCGTGGGCGTAGAGGATCGCGGTCGCGAACAGCGTGAGTCCGGCAAACACCGGAACGCCGGTCGCCAGCACGACGACCAGCCCGGCGAGGATCAGCGCGAACTGCATCGCCGGCGCGGGACCAGGGGCGACGGGCGCATCACTCGAGGCCCCCCGCGGGCAGGTCGCGCTCCCGCCACGGCGCGCCTTCGCGCAGGCCGCGCAGGAACGCGACGATCGCCGCCAGCAGCAGCAGCAGGGCGCCGGCGGGGATCAGCAGCTGCGGCAACCACAGCGGCAGCGCGAAATAGCCGTTGGAGCGCAGCCCGACCATGCGCGAGAACTCGACGCTGCGCCATCCCTCGACCAGCAGCAGCAGCGCGGTGGCGGCGACCGCGGCCAGTCCGAGCAGGTAGGCGGCCTTCCTGCCGCGCCCGGCGAGGCGCTCGGTGACGATGTCGACGCTGATGTGCTCGCCTTCGAGCAGTGCATCGGGGGCGGCCAGCATCACGCTCGCCACCAGCAGGTAGCCGACCAGCTCGTCGGTCCAGGTCAGCGGCGCCCCGAAGACATAGCGCATCAGCACCGAATAGCCGATGGTGACGAGCGAGGCGAGCAGCGCCAGCGCCGCCAGCGCCAGCCCGATGCGCGCCAGGACGCGCATCCAGCGCTCGAGTGCGGCCATCGCCGATGCGCGATGCGGCCCGGACGGTCCCGGCAACGCCCCCGGACGCTCAGAGGGCGTTCATCAGATCGATGGTCTTCTGCCCGTCCTGCGGCGCGGACTTGAGGAAGGCGTCGATCACCGGCTTTTGCATCGCCGCCTTCCACACCGCTTCCTCCTGCGGCGTCTGGACGTGCAGGACCATGCCTTTCGCCTGCAGCTGCTTCAGTGCGTCGGCGGCGGTCGCCTCGGTGATCGGGAACGCATCGTGCTCGGCCTTGGCCGCCGCGGCCTCGATCGCCTGGCGGTTCTCCGGCGACAGCTTGGCCCACCACGCCGGATTCACGTACATGTGGAAGAAGATCGTGAAGTAGGGGGCGACGGTGCCGTATTTCTGGATGTCGTAGTACTTGCGGCTGTAGGCCGCCGACAGGTCGGTGAGGCCGGCGTCGAGCACGCCCGACTGCAGCGCCTGGTAGACCTCGGACCCCGGCATCGCCGAGGTCGCCGCGCCCACGGCGGTCAGCGCATGATCGGTCAGGGAATTGAGGCCGCGGATCTTCACCCCCTTGAAGTCGTCGAGCGACACGATCGGCTTCTTGCCCGAGGTGAAGATCGTCTCGCGGGTGATGTAGAGCCAGGCGAGGCTGTGCACGCCGCGCTGCTCGAGCTTCTGGTCGAGGAAATGGCGCAGCTTGGAGTTCGGAAAGCGCTTGATCCGCTCGAGGTCGGTCATCGCATAGGGAATCAGCGTGACGCTCATCTCGGGGATGGTCGTGCCCCACTGGAAGTTGACCGAGAGCGCGGCCTCGATGTTGCCGCGCGCAACCTGCGGAAAGTTCTCGCCGGCCTTGGCGAGCTGCTCGGAGCCGAAGAGCTGCACGTCGACCTGGCCGTGGGTGCGCGCCTTGACGTCGGCGGCGAAGCCCTCGAGCATCTTCGAAAGGTGGTGCGCGGGCGGTACCTGGTGGGAGATGCGCATGACCACCGGCTGGGCGGTCGCGACGGCGGCGCCGAGCGCGCAGGCGAGCGCGGCGATCGAAGCAAGGATACGGCGGATCATCGGTTCTGCTCCCCTTCTGCAAGTGAATGTCGCTCCACCAGCGACTCGGCGTAATCCTGCCAGTCGGCTTCGCGCTCGCGCTGCGCCGACAGGCCCACGATCTCGTTGAATTCGTCGAAGCTCGGCATCCGCGAGAGGAAGTCCTCGGTGCTTCCGGTGCTGCGGATGGTCGCGAACAGCTCGCGCAGCGCATGGGCGACCGCATAGGTCGCGGCGACGGGGAAAACCACTGCCGCATAGCCGATGCGCTGCAGCTCGTCGGCCGGCAGCAGCGGCGAGCGTCCGTTCTCGACGTTGTTGGCGAGGCAGGGTCCGGGGATCTCGGCGCAGATCCTCTGCATCTGCGCGGCGTCGGTCGGCGCCTCGACGAACAGCAGGTCGGCGCCGGCTTCGCGCGCCAGCTGGGCGCGCTCGATGGCGTCGTCGAGCCCGTTCACCGCCAGCGCATCGGTACGCGCCATGATCACGAGGTCCGGGTCGCGGCGTGCGTCGAGCGCCGCCTTGATCTTGGCCAGCCATTCGGCGACGGGCACGACGGCCTTGCCGCTCATGTGCCCGCAGCGCTTGGGGAAGACCTGATCCTCGATGAAGAGTCCCGCGACACCCGCCTGCTCGTAGAGCCGGACGGTGCGGGCGACGTTGGTCACGTTGCCGAAGCCCGTGTCGCCATCGGCGAGCAGCGGCAGGCTGGTCGCGTCGCACAGCCTCGAGTACATCTCGGACATCTCGGTCTGCGACAGCTGCGACGAGTCCGGCCGGCCGAGCAGGGTCGCGCTCGCGCCGTAGCCGCCCGCGGTGACCGCGGAGAATCCCTGCAGCTCGGCCAGCCGCGCGCCCAGCGCGTCGTGGACGCCGGGCATCACCAGGATGTCGGGTGCCGCGATCAGTTCCCGCAGGCGCGTCGTGCGTCGCACTTGCTAGCTCCCCCTTCCGCCCGCCATTCGATCGGCGGTCGCGCGATTCTATCGCGGCGACGGGCGCATGCTGACCGCGGGTTAGAATCACTGCCGTTTGCAGCAGCCGAAACGAACATGTCCGAAGGACTCCTTCCCGCGATCGAAATCGAGACCGCCGAGAATCCCGACGCCACGGTGATCTGGATGCACGGCCTGGGGGACGACGGGCGGGGCTGGTCGGAGGTGGTGCCGATGCTCGGTCTGCCGCCCGCGCTTCGCATCCGCTTCCTGTTCCCGCACGCGCCGGTGATGCCGGTGACCATCAACAACGGCATGCGCATGCGCGCCTGGTACGACATCCGGCAGGCGAACCTCAACGAGCGCGCCGACATCGAAGGCGTCAGGCATTCGCAGGCGCTGGTGAACGCGCTGCAGGAGCGCGAGATCGCCCGCGGCATCGCGTCATCGAGGATGGTGCTCGCCGGCTTCTCGCAGGGCGGGGCGATCGCCCTCTACGCCGGCATCCGCTACGGCGCCAGGCTCGCCGGCATCGTCGGCCTGTCGACCTACCTCGTGGCCGCGGACCGCGCGGTGGAGGAAGCGAGCGCGGCCAACCGCGACGTGCCGATCTTCATGGCGCATGGAACCCACGACCCGGTGATCCAGTATGCGTGGGCCGGGCATTCACGCGACGTGCTGCGTGCCGGCGGCTGGCC
>JBLMVY010000243.1:0-5165 GCA_050256935.1 Candidatus Levyibacteriota bacterium
GCCCGCCGGCATCGCGGGACTCGACGCTGCGCGGCGCGAGGACGAGCGCTGGCAGGCCGAGCTGTGGCGGCGCATCGCCCGGGGCCTCGGCACCGACAGCCGCCATCCATCGGTCGCGTTCTTCGACGCGATGAGGGAAATGGGGCCCGACGCACCGGCCCGTGCCGGGCTCCCCGCGGCGGCGCATGTCTTCTGCCTGCCGACCACGCCGCCGCTCTACCTCGACATCCTGAATCGCCTGGCGCAGTGGATCGACCTGCGCCTCTACGTGCTCAACCCCTGCCGCGAATACTGGTTCGACATCGTCGATGCCAGGCGGCTTTCCTACCTGGTCGCGAAGGACCGCGCCGACCATCACGAAGTCGGCAACCGCCTGCTGGCCGCGTGGGGCAAGCAGACGCAGGCCCACATCGACCTGCTGCTGCAAAGCGACAGCGCGGCGATGGTGGACGACGCCGATTTCGCGCCCGCCGACGGCGCAACGCTCCTCGCGCACGTGCAGAACGCGATCCTCGACCTCGCCGATCCCGCGCGCGGGAGCCTGCGCCGCGGCATCGAGCTCGCCGACGACGACCGCAGCATCGAGGTCCACGTCTGTCACTCGATGACGCGCGAGCTCGAGGTCCTGCAGGACCAGCTGCTCGCCCTTTTCGCCGCGGTCGATCCGCCGCGCCCTTCCGACATCCTGGTGGTGACGCCGGACCTCGAGGCCGCGGCCCCGCTGATCGACGCGGTGTTCGGCAATGCGCCGAAGTCACGCGAGATCCCCTATGCGATCACCGGCAGGCCGGCGAGCGTGCTCAATCCCTGCGCGCAGGCGCTGCTGGGCCTGCTGGCCGTGGCGACGTCGCGGTTCCAGGCGAGCGCGGTGTTCGAGCTCCTGCAGCAGCCGATCATCGCGCGCCGGTTCGCGATCGGCGGCGCCGAGCTCGACGCCATCCACGCTTGGATCGGTGCATCGGGTGTCCGCTGGGGCATCGACGAGCGCCATCGCAGCGAGCTCGGTCTGCCAGCGGTCGGGCGCCACAGCTTCGAGGACGGCCTCGATCGCCTGTTCCTCGGCTATGCGCTCCCGGCCTCCGCGACCGCGCCGCTGAACGGGCGCCTGGCGGCCGGCGATGCGGAAGGCTCCGGCGCGCTGGCGCTGGGCAGCTTCCGCGCATTCGTCCGCCAGCTCGAGCATCTGCACGACGGCCTCGCCCGACCCCGGTCGCCGGCCGAATGGCGACGGGCGCTGCTGGGCGTCATCGACGACTTCATCGCGCCGGTCGGCGACGAGGTCGAGGACCAGCGCGACACCCTCGCGGCCATCCACGAGCTCTGCGCCAACATGGCGGCGGGCGGCATCGGCCGGCCGGTCGAGCTCGACGTCGTGCGCAGCGCACTGCTGGCGCTGCTCGACGACCCGACACGCGGCGGCATGCCCGGGGGCGCGGTCACGTTCGCGGCGGTGTCCAGCCTGCGCAACCTGCCCTACCGCATCGTCTGCGTGCTGGGCCTGAACGACGGCGCCTTCCCGTCGACGCAGCGGCCCCGTGAATTCGACCTGCTGGCGCGCGATCCGCGACCCGGCGACCGGCAGCGGCGCACCGACGAGCGCAACGTGTTCCTCGACCTCCTGCTGGCCGCCAGGGAGCGCCTGTACCTCAGCTACACCGGGCGCAGCGTGCGCGACAATGCGCCGCTGCCGCCGTCGGTGCTGGTCGCCGAGCTGCTGGACTACTGCGCCGCGGCCACCTCCGGCGAGCCCTTCACGCCGGAATCGCTGCAGCAAGCGCGCGAGCGACTCGTCGTCGTGCACCCGCTGCAGTCCTTCTCGCTCGACTATTTCCGGCCGGATGCCGATGCGCGCCGCCGGAGCTTCAACGACGAATATTGCGAGGCACTGCGGGAGCGGCTGATCGCATCGGCGCGCCGACCCGAGGCGACGGCTGGCGGGCCGTCGCTCACGGACCCGGTCGAGGGCGCAGACGAAGACAGGGAAGACGACGGGAACGCGGCAGCGGAGCCGCAGCAGAGATTCTTCGGGCTTCCCCTGCCGAGCCCCGGGCCCGAATTCCGCGAGGTCACGCTGCACGACCTCCTGCGCTTCTTCCGCAATCCCTGCCGCTACCTGTTGCGCGAGCGCCTGGGCGTCGTGCTCCCCGAAGGCGACGAGGAATTGCAGGACGACGAGCCCTTCCTTCCCGATTGGCTCGCCCGCGACGCCCTCGCGCAGCGCGTGCTGCCGCGGCTCCTGGCGGGAGACAACGCTGCCGAGGTCCGCGAGTTCGCGGCGGCGGGCGTCGAATATCCGACGGGGCGCCTGGGCGAGCTCGAGCTCGATCGGGAGCTGCAATGGCTCGACGCGTTCGCGCGCGCAGTCGGCCCTGCGCTGTCCGAGCCGACGATCGCCGCGGACGAGACCCGCTTCGACTTCACCCTCGATGGCGAGATCTGGACCCTCACCGGCGGCTTCGGCGACTTGCGCAAGGGCGGATTGATCCGCTACCGCTACGACGACGCGCGCGCCCGCGATTACCTCGGCGGATGGATCGAGCACCTGTTCGTCAACGCCATGGCGCCCGCCGGCGTGACCCCGCAGACGACCTGGCACTCGCGCGACGGCCGCTACGTCCTGCCCCCGATCGACGACGCGCGCGAACGCCTCGCAGCCCTCCTCGCGCTCTACCGCGAGGGCCTGCGGCGCCCGCTCCACTTCTTCCCGAAGTCCGCCTGGAAATACATGAGCAGGGGCGAGAAGCCGTCGGACGCCGCCAACGCCTGGTACAGCACCCAACAGCACCCCCATGGCGAAGATCGCGACCCGGCCTACGGCCTCGCGCTGCGCGGCATCGCGGACCCTCTCGATGACGACTTCATCGCGTGCGCGAAAGCGGTGTTCCAGCCGCTCCTCGACGTCATCGCCGACCACCGGCTCGAGGCAAGTGCATGAGCCCGAGGGAACGCCCGACCGAGTTCGACGTCTTCGGCTGCAGCCTCGACGGCATCACCCTGATCGAGGCCTCGGCCGGCACCGGCAAGACCTGGAACATCTGCGGTCTCTACCTGCGGCTGCTGCTGGAGCGCGAACTCGAGGTGCAGCAGATCCTGGTGGTGACGTTCACCAACGCCGCCACCGCGGAGCTGCGGGAGCGCATCCGGTCGCGGATCGTCGAGACGCTCGCCTGGCTGCGCGCCGGTGGCGCGACCGGGGCAACCGGGGGAGCCGCCGATCCGTTCGTGGCGAACCTCGTGCGGGCGGTGGAGCGAAGCACCGGCATCGGGCGCCCGCAGCTCCAAAGCCGCCTCGACCAGGCGCTGCAGTTCTTCGACGAAGCCGCGATCTTCACCATCCACGGCTTCTGCCAGCGTGCGCTCGCCGACGCGTCGTTCTCCGCGGGCTTGCCGCTGTCGCTCGAGGCCGTCGCCGACGACCGCGAGATGGCAATGGAGGCGGTGCAGGATTTCTGGCGCCGCCGCGTCGCCGACGCCAGCTGCCCGAGGGAGCTCGCCGGCTTCGTGCTCGCGAACAAGGATTCGCCGGAGAAGTACGCGCAGCTGCTGCTGCGCAGTCTCGGGAAGCCGATGGCGCAATCCGTGTGGCCGGCCGCCCTCGCCTCGCCCGCCACGCCGATCGACACGTCGGCGCTGACCGCCGCCTTCGACGCGGCGCGAGCGCTCTGGATCCATGAGCGCGACGCGATCGTCGCCGCGGTGGAGAGCGCCCTGCCGGCGCTCAACGCCAACAGCTACAAGCCCGAGGGCATCGTCCGTGCCGCCGGCGAGTGGGATGCGTGGCTCGGCGAGGGTCTTGCACTCGCGGAGCTTCCGGACCGGAACAAGCTGGACCTGCTCGCCAGCCGCACGCTGGCACTGCGCACGAAGAAAGGTCAGGCGACGCCCAGGCACGCGTTCTTCGACCACGCGCAGCGCCTGCTCGACGAGCGGCAGGCGCTCACCGGGGCGCTCGAACTCGCGCGCCTGCGCCTGATCCGCGACCTCGTCGAGACCGTCGGTCCCGACCTGCGCCAGCGCAAGCGCGAGCGGCGGGTGATCGCCTTCGACGACATGCTCTACAACCTGCATGCGGCGCTCGAGCGCGGCGATCGCCCCGAGCTGGTCGCGTCGCTGCGCGAGAAGTTTCCGGTGGCGCTGATCGACGAATTCCAGGACACCGATCCGCTGCAGTTCGCGATCTTCGACCGCATCTACGGCAGGGGCGGCCTGCCGGCGTTCCTCGTCGGCGACCCCAAGCAGGCGATCTACAGCTTCCGCCACGCGGACCTTTACACCTACCTGCAGGCGCACGAGCGCGCGTCCGTCGTGCGCACGCTCGCCGCCAACCAGCGCTCGACCCAAGGCCTGATCGAGGCGCTGAACGGGCTCTTCTGCACCAAGCCCGACGCCTTCATGCTGCCCGGCCTCGACTACCACCCGGTCACGATGGGCGACAAGCCGCGCAAGCGCTGCACCGACGCGTCGTCGGGGACGACGGCGCCCGCCGACCTGCAGGTGTGGATGCTTCCGTCGGGGCCCGGCGGTGTCCCCATGCCCAAGGCCGAGGCCCGGGCGCGCGCTGCGCAGGCGGTGGCGGCCGAGATCGCGCGTCTCATCGGCGAAGGCGCGCGGGGCCACATCCGCATCGACGAGCGCCCGTTGCAGCCGGGCGACATCGCGGTGCTGGTGCGCACCCACAGGCAGGGCGGGGTGCTGAAGCGCGAGCTCGCGGCACTGGGCATCGGCAGCGTCGAGCTGTCGCAGGCGAGCGTTTTCCAGACGCCCGATGCGGAGGAAGTCGAGCGGGTGCTGATCGCGATCAACCAGCCGTCGCGCGACACCCTGCTGCGCGGCGCGCTGGCGACCGAGATGATGGGCAACGATGCCGCGAGGATCATGGAGATCTCGGCGAGCGAGGACGAGATGATGGCCTGCCTCGAGCGCTTTGCCGATTACCGCGACCTCTGGCTGCGGCAGGGCGTCGGGGTCATGTACCGCAGGTTCCTGACCGCGGAGCGGGTCAGCGCGCGCATGCTCCGCCGCGACGACGGCGAGCGGCGGCTCACCAACCTGCTGCACCTGGGCGAGCAGATCCATCAGGCGGCGGCGGCGCATCCGTCGCCGGACGCGCTGCTGCGCTGGCTCGCGGCCCAGCGCCGCGACGGCGCCGCCGACGACGTCGCGCA
>JBLMVY010000244.1:0-10625 GCA_050256935.1 Candidatus Levyibacteriota bacterium
CGGTCGTGCTCGACCATGCCGATGAACTGGCCCAGGCGCTCGTTGAGCTGGGTGATCAGGAAGCGGTTGAACGCGACGCTGTGATCGAGCAGCGCCATGAAGGTCGCGCGCGGCATGTACGCGATCGAGCTGTCGCGCAGCGCGACGATGTCGTAGCGGCGCGATTCGTCCTTCAGCAGCGACCCTTCGCCGAACCAGCCGCCGGTGCCGATCCCGGTGAAGCTGGTGGGCTTGCCGTCGGCGGAAACGTTGGCCATCTTGACCAGGCCGTCGATGACCCCGATCCAGTGGTCGACGCGCTCGCCGCGCCGGCAGACCAGGCTGCCCGTCGGGCAGGGCCGCGCGACCGTCTCGGCCTCGACCCGGGCGCGCAGCGCGGGCGTGAGCGCCGCCATCCAGCTGCTGCCGTCGAACAGATCCTTCAGCGTCCGCATGGGTGGATTGTCGGCCAGACGACAACCGGGGCTGCCCCGATCGCTTACTTTGGCAGGCGCGCATTGCGGTAGCGTTCGCATCGAACGTACCATAGCCTGCCCTGGCCCAGTTACCCGCCATCGAGAAGCGGGAGGGGCGCAGATCCTGCGCGACGGATGTACCTCGATTGCCCCGCGGCCGGTTTCGGACGCGGAAGCACGGCGGAGGAAGGGAGGATGGAGGAAGGCCTGGACACCTTTCCGCGGCTCCTGCTGCATCATGCGCGCACGCGCCCCGATGCCCCGGCCACCCGCGAAAAGAACCTCGGGATCTGGCAGACCTGGACCTGGCGCCAGGTCGCCGACGAGGTGCGGGCGCTCGCCTGCGGACTCGCCTCCCAGGGCTTCCGGCGCGGCATGCACCTTGCGATCGTCGGCGACAACCGACCGCGGCTGTACTGGGCGATGATCGCCGCCGAGGCGCTGGGCGGCGTGCCGGTGCCGATGTACCAGGATGCGCCGGCGGCCGAGTTCGTGTTCGTGCTCAACGACGCGGAGATCGTCTACGCGCTGGTCGAGGACCAGGAGCAGGTCGACAAGCTGCTCGAGGCGAAGCCGCAGGTTCCCACGCTCGCGCACATCTACTACGACGATCCGCGGGGGCTGCGCAACTACGAGGGCCTCACCAGCTTCGATCGCCTGCAGGAGCTGGGCCGCGAATTCGATCGCGCCCATCCGGGTTTCTTCGACGGAGAGGTCGCGCTGGGCCGAAGCGACGACGTGTCGGGGATGCTCTACACGTCGGGCACGACCGGCCGGCCGAAGGGCGTGCGCCAGACCCATGCGGCATTCATCGCGGCGGCGAAAGGCAGCGCCGAGTTCGACCGCCTGCAGCCCACCGACAACGTGCTCTCCTACCTGCCGATGGCCTGGGTCGGAGACCACCTGTTCTCGTTCGCCCAGTGGCTCTACGTGGGGTTCACGATCAACTGCCCGGAATCGGCCGACACGGTGATGATCGACCTGCGCGAGATCGGGCCGACCTATTACTTCGCTCCGCCGCGGATCTTCGAGAACCTGCTGACCCAGGTGACGATCCGCATGGAGGACGCCGGCCGCATCAAGCGCTGGATGTTCCGGCATTTCATCGACGTCGCGCGGCGCTGCGGCGCGGAGATCCTCGACGGCAGGCCGGTCGCGCCTGGCGACCGCCTGCAGTACGCCCTGGGCAACGTGCTGGTCTACGGCCCGCTGCGCAACGTCCTCGGGATGAGCCGCATCCGCGTCGCCTACACGGCGGGTGCGGCCATCGGTCCCGACCTGTTCCGTTTCTACCGCTCGATCGGCATCAACCTGAAGCAGCTCTACGGCTCGACCGAGACCTGCGCCTACGTCTGCCTGCAGCCGGACCGCGGGGTGAGGCTCGACAGCGTCGGGATCGCGGCGCCGGGGGTCGAGCTGCGCATCGCCGACGGCGGCGAGGTCCTGGTGCGCGGGCCGATGCTGCTGAAGGAGTACTACAAGCGGCCCGACGCCACCGCCGAGTCGATCGACGCCGCCGGCTACTTCCACACCGGGGACGCCGGCTACGTCGGCGAGGGCGGGCAGCTGCGGATCATCGATCGCGCGAAGGACGTGGGCAAGCTCGCTTCCGGCGCGCTGTTCGCCCCCAACTACATCGAGAACAAGCTCAAGTTCTTCCCGTACGTCAAGGAGGCGGTCGCCTTCGGCAACGGCCGCGACCGGGTCTGCGCATTCATCAACATCGACATCGGGGCGGTGGGCAACTGGGCCGAGCGGCGCGGCCTGCCGTACTCGGGCTATACCGACCTCGCCGCCAAGCCCGAGGTCTATGCGCTGATCCGCGAATGCATCGAGAAGGTCAACGGCGAGCTCGCGGCCGAGCCCGGGCTCGCCGAATCGCAGGTGCAGCGGTTCCTGATCCTGCACAAGGAGCTCGATCCCGACGACGACGAGCTGACCCGCACGCGCAAGGTGCGGCGTGGCTTCGTGGAAGAGAAGTATTCGGTGCTGATCGACGCCCTCTATGCCGGGCGCCGTGTCCAGCACGTCGAGACCGTCGTCAAGTTCGAGGACGGCCGCTCGGGCGTGGTCGCGGCCGACCTGCGCATCGAGGACGCGGCGATGCTTCCTGTGCAACCGGCGAAGGCGGCGTAGACCGGGGGCCTCGGGCGGCGATGCGATGACGACCCCTGCACGCAGCGCCGGCGACGTGATCCTCGCCCTGGAGCACATCTCGCTGTCGTTCGGCGGCGTCAACGCGCTGTCGGACATCAGCTTCGACGTGCGCGAGCACGAGGTGCGGGCGATCATCGGCCCCAACGGCGCCGGCAAGAGCTCGATGCTCAACGTGATCAACGGCGTCTACCGGCCGCAGCAGGGGACGATCCTGTGGCGCGGCCGGCACCGGCACGACATGAGCCCGCACGCCGCCGCGGCTGCGGGCATCGCGCGCACCTTCCAGAACATCGCGCTGTTCAAGGGCATGAGCGTGCTCGACAACATCATGACCGGGCGCAACCTGAGGATGAAGGCGAACTTCATCGAGCAGGCGATCTGGATCGGGCGCGCGCGGCGCGAGGAGCTTGCGCACCGTGCCAAGGTCGAGGAGATCATCGACTTCCTGGAGATCCAGCACATCCGCAAGACGCCGGTCGGGCGCCTGCCCTACGGGCTGCAGAAGCGGGTCGAGCTCGCCCGCGCGCTCGCGGCCGAGCCCTCGCTGCTGCTGCTCGACGAGCCGATGGCCGGGATGAACGTCGAGGAGAAGCAGGACATGTGCCGCTTCATCCTCGACGTCAACGAGCAGTACGGGACGACGATCGTCCTGATCGAGCACGACATGGGGGTGGTGATGGACATCTCCGACCGCGTCGTCGTCCTCGACTACGGCAGGAAGATCGGCGATGGCGAGCCGGGCGAGATCCGCGGCAACCAGGCGGTGATCGACGCCTACCTCGGAGTCGCGCACTGATGGGCTTCTTCTTCGAGGTCCTGATCGGCGGGCTCCTGTCCGGTGTCATGTATTCGCTGGTCGCGCTGGGCTTCGTGCTGATCTACAAGGCTTCGGGCGTGTTCAATTTCGCGCAGGGATCGCTGGTGTTCTTCGCCGCGCTGACCTTCGTCGGCCTGACGGAGCACCACCTGTCGTTCGGCGTCGCGCTGGTCGCCACGCTGCTGGTGATGATCGTCGCGGGGCTGGTCATCGAGCGCTTCGTGCTGCGTCCGCTGGTCAACCAGCCGCAGATCTCGCTGTTCATGGCGACGATCGGCCTGTCGTTCTTCGTCGAGGGGCTGGCGCAGCTCATGTGGGGGGCGAGCGTGCGCGGGCTGGATCTCGGCGTGCAGGACGAGCCCATCGCCTGGATCTCCGACCGGACGGGAATCAACGTCTCCAAGTTCGACCTGATGGCCGCGGGCATCGCCGCCGCGCTGGTGATCGCGCTCGCGCTGTTCTTCAACCGGACGCGCATCGGCCGCGCGTTGCGCGCGGTCGCCGACGACCACCAGGCGGCGCTCGCCGTCGGCATTCCGCTGCAGCAGATCTGGGCGATCGTCTGGGCCGTGGCGGGGTTCGTCGCACTGGTCACCGGGCTGCTGTGGGGCGCGCGCAACGGCGTGCAGTTCGCGCTGACCTTCGTCGCGCTCAAGGCGCTGCCGGTGCTGATCCTGGGCGGCTTCGAGTCGATTCCCGGCGCCATCGTCGGCGGGCTGATCATCGGCGCCACCGAGAAGCTCGCCGAGGTCTACGTCGGGCCCTACTTCGGCGGCGGCATCGAGGGCTGGTTCCCCTACGTGCTCGCCCTGCTGTTCCTGCTGGTGCGGCCCGAAGGGCTGTTCGGCGAAAAGATCATCCGCAGGATCTAGGAAGGCCCTGAAGATGCTCTACCGCGAAGCCGGACAGTTCAAGGAGACCTACGCCGCGGATTCGGCGATCTTCCCGATCCTCCAGGATCGCATCGGGATCGCGCTGATCGTGCTGGTCGCCTTCGTCGTCATCCCGCTCACCGCGACCCCGTACCTGTTCTCGGCGATCCTGATCCCCTGCCTGATCCTCGCGCTCGCCGCGCTGGGCCTCAACCTGCTGACCGGCTACGCCGGCCAGCTCTCGCTGGGCGCCGCCGCCTTCATGGCGGTGGGCGCGTTCATGTCGTACAACTTCGCGCTGCGCATCCCGCAGCTCCCGCTGCTGCTCGCCTTCGTCGGGGGCGGGCTGTCCGCCGCCGCCGTGGGCATCGTCTTCGGGCTGCCGAGCCTGCGCATCCGCGGCTTCTACCTCGCCGTCGCGACGCTGGCGGCGCAGTTCTTCATCATCTGGTGTCTCACCAAGGTGGGCTGGTTCACCGACAACAATCCGTCGGGCGTGATCACCGCGCAGGCGATCGTCATCGCCGGCTACGCCTTCGACACCCCGCAGGAGAAGTACCTGCTGGTGCTGTCGATCGTCGCCCTGATGGCCCTGGCGGCCAAGAACATGGTGCGCGGCAACGTCGGTCGGCAGTGGATGGCGATCCGCGACATGGACGTCGCGGCCGAGGTGATCGGCATCCGGCCGATGCGGACCAAGCTCCTCGCCTTCGCGATCAGCTCGTTCTACTGCGGCATCGCCGGGGCGCTGTTCGCCTACGCCTACCTCGGCACCGTCGAGCCGGAGGCCTACAGCCTCGACCTGTCGTTCCGGATCCTGTTCATGGTCATCGTCGGCGGCATCGGGACGGTGATGGGCGCTTTCCTCGGCAGCGCCTTCATCGTCGTGATCCCGATCGCGCTGTCCACCCTGGTCGAGTTCCTCGACGACACGCTGCACCTGGGCGTGCCGAGCAGCGTCTCGTCGAATCTCGAGCTGATGGTGTTCGGCGCCCTGATCATCTTCTTCCTGATCGTGGAGCCCCATGGGCTCGCGCGCATCTGGCAGATCACCAAGGAGAAGCTCCGGCTATGGCCGTTCCCGCACTGACCGCGGCGCGGCCGGCCGCAACCCGCGGCGCGCCATGCGCGGCGCGCTGCGGCACCGTTCGTGGGTGGCAGCAGGCACAATCGTTGGAGGCGGTTTCATTCGGGTCCGCAGCTGGGCCAGTGGTGCAGACAAGGAGGAAGTCATGAGGTGGTTCGTGCGAGTGTTGGCAGGTATGGCCCTCGCGGCCGCGGCAAGCGTCGCGAGCGCGCAGGGCGAGCAGTTCATTCCGCTGCTGTCGTACCGCGTGGGTCCGTACGCGGCCGGCGGATCGGGCTATTTCGGCGGGGCAATCGACTACTTCACGCTGGTCAACATGAACGGCGGCATCAACGGCGTGAAGATCCTGTGGGAGGAATGCGAGACCGAGTACAACGCCGCGCGCGGCGTCGAGTGCTACGAGCGGCTCAAGACGCGCCACGGCGGCGCGAGCACCGTCGAGCCGCTGTCGACCGGGATCGCCTACGGGCTGTTCGAGCGCGTCGCCCAGGACAAGATCCCGATGACCACCAACGGCTACGGCCTCGCGATCTCCGCCGACGGCCGCGTCTTCCCCTGGGTGTTCCCCCTGGGCACGACGTACTGGGACCAGGCGGCGGCGATGGTCGCCTACCTGGGCCAGAAGGCGGGCGGCGAGGCGAAGCTCAAGGGCAAGAAGATCGCGTTCCTCTATCACGATTCGGCCTACGGCAAGGAGCCGATCCCGGTGCTGGATGCGCTCGCCGCCCGCGACGGCTTCACGCTGGTCAAGATCCCGATCACCCCCCCGGGCAACACGCAGGAATCGCAATGGCTGCAGGTGCGCCAGCAGAACCCCGACTACGCGATCCTGTGGGGCTTCGGCGTCATGAACCCCGTCGCGCTCAAGACCGCGGCCAAGCTGGGTTATCCGCGTGACCGCATCGTCGGCGTCTGGTGGGCGGGCTCGGAGGAGGACGTGATTCCCGCAGGCGCCGCGGCCAAGGGCTACGTCACGGCGGCGTTCTCGGCGGCGGGCACGAACTTCCCGGTCATGCAGGAGATCGTGAAGAAGGTGTACGGCGCGGGCAAGGGCAACCTCGAGGACAAGTCGCGCGTGGGCTCGATCTACCACACCCGCGGCGTCACCTACGGGATCATGATCGTCGAGGCGATCCGCCAGGCGCAGGCGCACTTCGGCAAGGGCAAGGTGATGACGCCCGAGCAGGTGCGCTGGGGCCTCGAGCACATCGACCTGTCCGAGGCGCGGCTGAAGGAGCTCGGCGCGTCGGGCCTGTTCCCGCCGGTCAAGACGAGCTGCGCCGACCACGAGGGCTCGGGCATGGTCAAGTTCCAGCAGTGGGACGGCAAGGAGTTCAAGACGCTGACGCCGTTCATGTCGGGGGACCGCGCCTTCGTGCACCAGATGGTCGTGCAGGGCGCCGACAAGTACGCGGCGGACAAGAAGATCACGCCGCGCGACTGCAGCAAGGAGATGTGATCCGCGCGCCCGCGGCGGCGGCTCGTGCCGCCGCCGCGGGCAGCGAGGAACAGGCGAGATGAGCGCACAACCCGAACCGGGGCGGCAGGTCGCCCTGTCCGTCAACAACATCGAGGTCATCTACGACCACGTGATCCTCGTCCTGCGCGGCGTGTCGCTCGAGGTTCCCGAGGGCGGGATCGTCGCGCTGCTCGGCGCCAACGGCGCCGGCAAGACGACGACGCTGAAGGCGATCTCGAACCTGCTGCGCGCCGAGCGCGGCGAGGTGACCAAGGGTGCGATCGAGTTCCGCGGCCACCGGGTCGACCGGCTGACGCCCAACGACCTCGTGCGGCGCGGCGTCTGCCAGGTGATGGAAGGTCGTCACTGCTTCGCGCACCTCACGGTCGAGGAGAACCTCCTGACCGGGGCCTTCACGCGCAAGGGCTCGCGCGCCGAGACGGCGCAGGCGCTGGAGAAGGTCTATCACTATTTCCCGCGCCTCAAGGAGCGCCGCGCGAGCCTCGCCGGCTACACGTCGGGCGGCGAGCAGCAGATGACGGCGATCGGACGCGCGCTGATGGCGCATCCGACGATGATCCTGCTCGACGAGCCGTCGATGGGGCTGGCGCCGCAGATCGTCGAGGAGATCTTCGAGATCGTCGGCGATCTCAACGCCCGCGAGCGCGTGTCGTTCCTGCTCGCCGAGCAGAACACCATGGTCGCACTGCGGCACGCCCGCTACGGCTACATCCTCGAGAACGGCCGCGTCGTGATGGACGGCGAGGCGTCCGAGCTCGCGAACAACGAGGACGTCAAGGAGTTCTACCTCGGGCTGTCGACCTCCGGGCGGAAGAGCTTCCGCGACGTCAAGCACTACCGCCGCCGCAAGCGCTGGCTCGCCTGATGAACGACCACTACGACACCCTCGAGACGCGCGATCCCGAGCAGCGCGAGCGGGAGCAGTTCGCCCTGCTCGGCAGGCAGATCGCCTACGCCGTGGAGCGATCGCCCGCGTTCGCCCGGTCGCTGGCCGGGATCGATCCGGCGGCGATCACCTCGCGCGAGGCGCTCGCGCAGTTGCCGGTGCTGCGCAAGAGCGAGCTCGCCCAGCTGCAGAAGGACGCGCGTCCTTTCGGCGGCCTCGCCGCGACGCGCTGGGGCGCGGTGCGGCGCGTGTTCGCCTCCCCCGGCCCGATCTACGAGCCCGAAGGGGCGGCGACCGACTACTGGCGCTTCGCGCGCGGTCTGTACGCCGCCGGCTTTCGTGCCGGCGATCTCGTCCACAACTGCTTCTCCTACCACTTCACCCCGGCGGGCTCGATGTTCGAGACGGCCGCGCACGCGCTGGGCTGCACGGTGTTTCCCGGCGGTACCGGCCAGACCGAGCAGCAGGTGGCGGCGATCGCCGATCTCAAGCCCACCGCCTATGTCGGGACGCCGTCGTTCCTGCGGATCATCCTCGATCGCGCCGACGAGCTCGGCGTGCGCCTCGCGAGCATCACCAAGGCGCTCGTCTCCGCCGAGCCTTTCCCACCCTCGCTGCGCGATGCCCTCGCGGCCCGAGGCATCGCCGGTTTCCAGGTCTACGGCACCGCGGATGTCGGCGCGATCGCCTACGAGACCGTGGCGCGCGACGGCCTGGTCATTGACGAGGGCGTGCTGGTCGAGATCGTGCGGCCCGGCACCGGCGATCCCGTCGCGCCGGGCGAGGTCGGGGAGGTGGTCGTCACCCCGCTCGCCAACGCCGACTATCCGCTGATCCGCTACGGCACCGGCGATCTGTCCGCGGCGCTCGCCGGGACATCCGCCTGCGGGCGTACGAACATGCGCATCAAGGGCTGGCTGGGCCGCGCGGATCAGGCGACCAAGGTCAAGGGCATGTTCGTGCACCCCGCCCAGGTCGCGGCGATCGTCGGGCGCCATCCGGAGGTCCGCCGTGCGCGGCTGGTCGTCGACAATCCCGGCGGCGCCGACCGGATGATCCTCCATGTCGAGGTCTCGGGGGTGGCACCCGCGCTCGCGGAATCGATCGTCGAGTCGATTCGCGACGTGACCAAGCTGCGCGGCGAGGTCACGTTCCGGGCGGTGGACGAGCTGCCCAACGACGGCAAGGTGATCGACGACTTGCGCAAGCTCGAATAGCCGGCGGGCGGGATCGCCGCCGCCATTGCCCTCGCCGCCGACCCGGCCGGGTCCGCGTGCTAGCATTGCCGACTCCCCCAGAGCGCCCCGACCCGGCCGTGAATCCGCCCGCCGCTGGAACCGATCCGCTTGCGCCCCTGCAGGACCGGACGCTGCGCAACATCGCCGCGTCGGGCGTCGTGCGGACCTTTCCCAAGAACACCATCCTGATCAACGAGGGCGACGTCGGCGACGCCCTCTACGTCATCCTGTCCGGACGGGTCAAGGTGTTCGCGAGCAACGCGGCCGGCCGCGAGTTCGTCATCGATTTCCACGGGCCGGGCGAATACGTCGGCGAGATGTCCCTCGACGGCGAGCCGCGCTCGGCGTCGGTGGTGACGGTCGAGCCGACAACCTGCGCCGTCGTCAACCGCGCGCAGCTTCGGGACTTCATCCTCGCCCATCCCGATTTCGCGATGCACCTGATCGAGCGGCTGATCCACCGCGTGCGCGTCACGACCAGCAACCTCAAGAGCCTCGCCCTGTCGGACGTCTACGGGCGCCTGGCGCGCTTGCTGAACGCGCTCGCGCAGGAGATCGACGGCAGGCTGATCGTCCCCGAGAAGCTGACGCAGCAGGACATCGCCGACCGCGTCGGCGCTTCCCGCGACATGATCGGCAAGCTGATGAAGGACCTGATCGGCGGCGGCTATCTCGCGGTCGAGGACCGCACGATCACCATCCTCAGGAAGCTGCCGACCGGCTGGTAGCCGTCACTTGTCGACGCCGCCGAAGCAGACGTACTTCACCTCGACGAATTCCTCGACGCCGTATTTCGAGCCCTCGCGGCCCAGCCCCGACTGCTTCATGCCGCCGAAAGGGGCGACCTCGGTGGTGATGAGGCCGGTGTTGACCCCGACCATGCCGTACTCCAGCGCCTCGGCGACCCGCCAGATGCGGCCGATGTCGCGCGAATAGAAATACGAGGCGAGGCCGTATTCGACGCGGTTGGCGAGCTCCACGACTTCGGCGTCGTCGCGGAACGGGATCAGCGGCGCCACCGGCCCGAAGGTCTCCTCGCGGAAGATCTGCATGTCCGGCGTGACGCCGGTCAGCACCGTCGGCTCGTAGAAGGTACCGCCCAGCGCGTGCCGCTTGCCGCCGGTGACGACCTGCGCCCCCAGCGACTTCGCGTCGGCGAGATGCTCCTCGACCTTCGCCACCGCCTCGGCGTTGATCAACGGTCCCTGGGTGACTCCGGCCTCGGTGCCGCGTCCGACCTTGAGCGCGCCGACGCGGGCGGCGAGCTTTTGCGCGAAGGCGTCGTAGACCTTCTCGTGCACGAAGAAGCGGTTGGCGCACACGCAGGTCTGCCCGGCATTGCGGTACTTGGAGACGATGGCGCCCTCGGCCGCGGCGTCGAGGTCGGCGTCGTCGAACACGATGAACGGGGCGTTGCCGCCCAGCTCCAGCGAGATCTTCTTGATCGTCGGCGCGACCTGGCGCATCAGCAGCCGGCCCACTTCGGTCGATCCGGTGAACGACAGCTTGCGCACGGTGGGATTGGCGCACAGCTCGCCGCCGATCGACGGCGCATCGCCGGTGATGACGTTGAGCACGCCCGGCGGGAAGCCGGCGCGATGCGCGAGCTCGGCCAGGGCGAAGGCCGAGAACG